>CAJONH010000293.1 GCA_905235825.1 Candidatus Gastranaerophilales bacterium | reverse complement strand
TTAGTTGCTGAAGCTATGGAAAAAGTAGGACATGATGGTGTTATAACTGTTGAAGAATCAAAATCAACAGGAACAAACCTCAAAGTTGTAGAAGGTATGCAGTTTGATAAGGGGTATATGTCACCTTATTTTGTTACAGATGCGGAAAGAATGGAAGCAGTTCTTGAAGATGCTTATGTATTATGCGTAAACAAAAAAATAAATTTAATTGCAGATTTAGTTCCTGTTCTTGAACAAGTAGCACGTGACGGGCGTTCATTATTAATTATTGCAGAAGATGTTGAAGGTGAAGCTCTTGCAACATTGGTAGTAAATACAATGAGAAAAGTTTTAAGAGCAGTAGCGGTAAAAGCACCCGGATTTGGCGACAGAAGAAAAGCTATGCTTGAAGATATCGCTATTATGACCGGCGGACAAATGTTTACCGAAGAACTCGGTATAAAACTAGAAAATGTTACCGTTCAAATGTTAGGTAATGCAAAACGTGTTACGGTTACAAAAGATGATACAACAATCGTTGTAGGTGATGAAACAAAACGTCAGATTGAAGACAGAATTAAATTAATTAAACGTCAAATTGAAGCATCAGACAGTGAATATGATAAAGAAAAATTACATGAAAGACTGGCTAAATTATCAGGCGGTGTTGCAGTAATTGAAGTAGGTGCAGCAAGTGAAGTTGAATTAAAGGAAAGAAAATTAAGAATTGAGGATGCTCTTAATGCAACAAGAGCCGCAAAAGAAGAAGGCATAGTACCGGGAGGCGGTGTTGCATTATTAAGAGTAATGCAGGATTTGGAAAAATCAATCAATACGATTTCTTATTCAACAGACGATGAAAAAGTAGGCTACAGAATTTTACTTGATTCATTATACATACCGTTAAAGCAAATTGCGGATAACGCAGGTGTAAAAGGTGAAGTTATCGTTGAAGCTGTAAAGAAACTTCCTACAAACGAAGGTTATGATGCAATGAACGATAAATATGTAGATATGATTAAAGCAGGTATAGTAGACCCGGCAAAAGTTACAAGAAGTGCATTACAAAATGCGGTATCTGTAGCCGGAATGTTGTTAACAACAGAAGCAGCAGTAGTTGAAATTCCTGAAAAGAAACCTCCAATGCCTCCAATGCCTGACATGGGCGGTATGGGCGGAATGATGTAATAAATCATATAAGCATTAATTTAAAAAAAAAGACAGAGAAGTTTACTTCTCTGTCTTTTCATATATCTATATATTTAATACTTATATTTTTTTGTTATAATTATATTAAAATAGAAAAACGGTGCAAAAATGGCAACTAAATTTTCAACAAGGACAGCTAAAAATTTTAATTTATGGCGAAGAATATTTCAATATATAGCCTGCAGTTGGGCTATAAAGGGATATGTAAGCTATGTATCAAGGAAATATCGTTTTAAAGTTGAAGGACTTGAAAATTTTGATAAAAAGAAAAAGTATATAGTTGCGAGCAATCATGTAACGGGATTAGACCCATTTATGCTGACGGCGATGCTTCATATAACAATAGCGTTTATGGCGAAAAAGCAATTATTTGAAACATTTTGGTCAAGTGTTTTAATGGATTGGTGCGGAGCTTTTGCTGTCGATAGAGATAAAGTAGATGTATCAACAATAAAAACGGCACTATCAATAAAAAAGACCGATTGGAATTTAGGATTGTTTCCGCAGGGAACAAGATGCAATAACGGTAAAATTGAGAATATTTCAAAAGGATTTGCATCGATTGCAAAAAAAATGGAAACCGATATTCTTCCTGTAGGAATTGTTATAAAAGAAAATTCAAAATCGAAGAAAAAAGATTTTATTATAAAAGCAGGAAAGCCGATTACATATCAAAACAGTGTAGACGGAATAATTAATGATTGGGCAAATACAGTAAGTAATTTGGCAGAATTGGAATATGTACCTTCATAGGAAGAAGAAAATCAAAACATTGCAGGTAAATAAATTATAAAAACTTGCAAGAGGGAAGTTTATGAGTGAAAAGGAAACTAAGAATTATACAAAAAGAAATGTATCAGATTTTACAAGAGGTAAGTTTAATTTTCAGCGTTTTGGACGCTGGCTAATTGTAAGAACAATTTTGCCGATTTTTTACAAGATAGAATATAGAGGAATGGAAAATATTCCAAAAAGCGGGAAATTTATAGTTGCACCAAACCATATATCATATCTTGACCCATTTATAGCAGGAGAACCAATAAAACGGCCTATTGCATATATGGGAAAGAAAGAACTGTTTGAGAATAAAATGCTTGCTTTTTTAATAGATAAACTGGGATGTTTTGCTGTAAACAGGGAGAAATTAGAGGTTTCAACAATAAAAACAGCTATAAATATTTTTAAAACTCCTGATTGGCTTTTAGGAATTTTCCCGCAGGGCGGAATAAGAAGAAACAGAAAAATAGAGAAAATAAATAAAGGATTTGCGGTTTTAGCAAAACAAATGAAATCTGATATACTTCCAATTGGTTTAACAGGATGTGAGGAATATAATTGGATTCCGTTCAAAGGGAAGTTAAAAATATCAATAGGCGAAATTGTTTCATACAATCAGGAATATGATGAAATTATAGATGAATGGGGACAAAAAGTAGCAGCATTAACGGGGTATGAATATATAAAGCAAATTGAAGCAGCAGAAACAAAAACTTCAGAACCCGAATTAAACAAAGTATAAAATTATTCACTTTAAAAAAAATATCAGTATAATAATTAATTATGAATAAATTATTTATTGCGTCTGTATTAATAATAGCAGTTATTATAACAACTGGTTCAGGATATATGGGAACGTTGCCTGATGTAGAAGCCGAATTTACTTATATGAGGAAAGAAAAGAGCGAAAAAGCGGCTTCTCCGTACAGTGTAGAGGAATTAGACAAAGAAAACGAACAAAAATTAAAACCTATTCCGAGAGATGATGAAAATTATGTAGATATAATAATAAAGCGGGATAAAACATCAGAGTACACAAATGATTTAAATTTGGTAATAAAGATTTTAGAAAAACTCAGAAGATGCTTAAATACAAATCAGGATATTCAAATGTTTAATGCTATTGTAAGCAATCTTATAGATCACATTGAATATATAAGGAATGAATATAAAGATAAGCCGGAAAGCAATTATTTATCATACAATAAACTACTTTCATTATCACAGCAGGCAAGAGAAACAGCGAATTTCAGAACGGAAGGACTTGCGGTTATAAAATATAAACCATACACATCGCCTGATAATATTTATACAAAAGAAAATTTGGATGAGAAATTGGAAAATCTTTTAAATAATGTAAATGATACAATTTTTATATTAAAAAATTTAGAATAATATAACATAAACTAATCAAATAAATTTTTTTGAATTTCCGTATATTTAAGATTAAAGCATTTGCAAGCGAACGGAGAAAGTTTTCTTCCTCTGGGAGTTCTTTGAAGAAAACCTTTTTGAACAAGATAGGGTTCATAAACGTCTTCAATAGTTTTGGCATCATCACCGAGAGCAGTAGCCAAAGTTTCAATACCGACGGGACCTCCGTTATATTTTTCTGAAATAATTTTTAATAAGGCTCTATCAGTATTATCAAGACCGAATTTATCAATCTGTAAAATATCCAAAGCCTCATCAGCTGTTTTTTCGTTTATTTTTCCATTATATTTTACGGTTGCATAATCCCTGACTCTTTTAACAAGCCTGTTAGCAATTCTCGGGGTACCTCTTGAACGTCTGGCAATAGCTATAGCACCTTTTTCATCAGTTTCGACATCCAGAATTTTTGCAGTACGTAATATAACTTGAGTCAATTCTTCATCCGAATAAAATTCAAGCCTGTGGATAATACCGAATCTATCTCTTAGGGGGCTGGAAAGGGAGCCGGCTTTAGTTGTTGCACCAATCAAAGTAAATTTAGGAACAGGTATTCTTATAGACTTTAAAGTTTGAGATTTACCTGTTGTCATATCCAAATAAAAATCTTCCATAGCGGGATATAAAATTTCTTCGGAGATTTTATTTAACCTGTGAATTTCATCAATAAATAAGACATCCCCTGCCTTTAAAGACATCAAAATTCCTATAATATCTCTGGGACGTTCCAAAGCAGGAGCAGATGTTATTTTAATATTAGCATTCATTTCAGCCGCAATTACGGAAGCGAGTGTAGTTTTGCCCAATCCGGGAGGACCATAAAATAAAATATGGTCAAGAGGCATATCTCTTTTTTTTGCTGCTTCAATAGAAATTTTAAGAGTTGATTTTAAAGATGATTGACCAATATATTCATCAAAACATTTTGGTCTGATATTAGCCTCAAAAGACATGTCAAAAGAAGTTTCAGCCGGAGTAGTATCTTCATTTTTTGTTTTAATTTTATGTTTTATGTTATTATCGTCGGATATTATTGTCAAAATCAGACTCCTTTTGTACAAATGATAACATGAGTATATTGAAAAATATATTATAATAAACAACTATATACAATTTTATACATATATAAGGAATAAAAAATAAGCAAAAAAAAGGGGCTGTCTAAAAAGTCTGATTTTTTAGACAGCCCCTAATAATAGAAAGGATTAACAATATGAATAGCCGATAACTAACTTTTCATTAAGAAATCTTTTAATTCTGTAATTCCGTCCGAAACTTTGGCAAGCTCGGAATAAACTCTGTTTTGAAATTCTTTGTAAGCATTTATTTCTACATATTTATCTTTTATTTCACTTTGAACCTCTTTTATTATTTCCCTATGCTTTTTTTCAAGCAGTTCAGGACGAACGAAAATATTATTTTGCCAAATGAATAAAAGAATAATTGCAATTATTGGAGAAAATTCAATAAATTCTTTAAAATGTTCCATTTTCTTCTTTCTAACAAACAGGGATATTTAGCATCTAAAAGTAATTAAAATAATAGGAATATTATTTTTGTAATAAATCTTTGATATCAATAATAAGTTCTTTCAAATCAGAGATTATTTCTCTGAATTTAGAAAGTTTATCATTATCAGAAACTAAATCTTTAATAAGACTAATAACATCTGAAACGGATATAGCCATTTAAATCACCTCTTTCTAATTAAGTTCTAATATTTTTTCACGTATTATTTGAACTGCGGCTTCAATTTCTTCAAGTTTTTGTAAATCAGCATTATTTGATGTTCCGGCAACAACTGCCCTTAAAGCTCTAACTGATTTCAAATCAAAATTATAAAGTTGTTGTTTTAAATTTTCAATTTTTTGCTGATTTTCCATTAACAATATTTCAGTTTCATCAGGAAGGATTTCAGTGAGAATTTCTTTTATTTCGTTTTCTGTTTCTTCATAGGAGTACTCGTAACTTTTATTGAGTTCCTTTTCAGATTCAACAAAAGGCTTGTAGCCGTCTTTAGTCATTTGTTCTATGTTTAAATTATAGTTAATTATATTCCCTTTATTTTTAGGTGCAAAGGTTAAAACACCATTTTCAAGTTTTGCGTATTTCATTTTTTATTCCTTTTTTGTTTTGTAATTTGGGGGGCTGTTCACGACACGCTCACATTAAAGTAATACGTTGTCGTTATTTTTTGATATACCGCATTAATCAACATTCTGTTGATGCAAAACTGATTTGTATTACCGCTTGATGCTGACGTACA
>CAJONH010000292.1 GCA_905235825.1 Candidatus Gastranaerophilales bacterium | reverse complement strand
TTCCCAATTTTCATGCACAGCCTTTTGACTTCGTTTCCTCTGGATTGATTCGTCACCTAATGTGCTATTGTTCCTCGCAATGACATGACAATCACAATTTAATGACGGGATTATTTGCAAAACAGGCTTTAAATATTCTGACCCGATTTTTTCCGCTGCATAATCTCTTACCGCAACTTTATCAGTACACCTTCTTTTTAAATCAGTAGTATCATAAAGTTTCAACCACTGTATTTTTTGATTAAATGTTTTACATTTCTTTTTATCTATGACTAATTGCCCATGCTCACGTTTTAAAGACAAATCTTCTCCTGTTCTGTATTTAAATATTTTTTTTAAATACTTTGGATACTCGTTTTCTGGAAGGTTTACCAAAAAATCGTAATCCCAAGGGGGGTCACTGATTTTATTTTTTCTTAAAAACTGTAGTATATCATTCATTTATTTTATTAACCTTTTATTAATCAAAAAACTTTTTAAATACTTATTTTTATTAAATTACAACAAAAAATAAGCGTATCAGTCTATATAAATGATAAGCATAATTGTCTGTATTGTCAAGCAGGAATAATAAAATTCTTGAAAATACTGAAAAGTATATAAAACATTTTTACAAGAAAATCTACAGGATACTATTATCAGTAATTAAGTGTATAAATTTATTCTTTCTCGTTATATATTTTTTATCTAATGCTCCATAAGTCGATAAACATAGAGCAATCCCCAAACTCATAATTATAAAAAAAGCCAGTAATTGCATTTAAAACTCCTCCGATAATTTTATTAATATATTAATTTGGCTTTTTGATAATAAACTTTTATTTACACCTTTTCTTTATATATTTTTTTGTATTTTAAAATAAAAGGCAGTAATAAAGCAATTAATGCCAATAAAGTTGCGATAAGTTTAAATATTAAAATGCTCATTTTTCTACATCCTTTATTTTATTATCAATATCCATATCAAGTACATATATCATTATCGAAAGGAAATAAATAACAATTAATCCAATAATAATTAAACATACTTTTAAGATACTAAAATCTGTTAGTATTAAGCCTAGAATACCACTAAATAACAAAGCTAAAAAATTTAAGCAGATATTTCGATATTGCATTAAATTATTTATTTCTATTTTTAATTTTTCAGTATGTTTATTCTCCATACCTTAATTATAGCACCGAAAGATTAAAAATATTTAATAAAAAATTGCAGTTTTGCTGTTTTTAGAATACAAATTAGTGACATCCTGACGGACCGGGAAGATTATAGTCTGCACAATATCCATTTGTGACACTATAAACTGTACATCCCCAACAGTTTGCACCAATGCGTCCCCCGTTTGAATAAAACCAGCTTCCTGTAGTATATCCATGACAATCTGCACCGGTGGCTGTTTTTCCCCAAAAACAATAATCGGTTATTTTTTCAATTGGTTCGCTAATTATAATATCTTCATATAATTTTTTTATATTTTCCGTACTTAAATTTTCTAAAATATCATTATAATTCATAATTTACTCCCATCTTATTATTGAAAATTTTGTATTAAAATTTATTTAAAAAATTTCCAAGCATAAAATCAGTTTTTTTACTTAATTTATTTAGTCCGCTATATGGAGTGAAAGTCATTTCTTCAAAATATAATTTATTTTGAAATAACATCCAATCTATACGCACAAAACTAAATTCTTTTGATAATTTTATTGATAAATCCGTTAATTTATTAAAAACATTGTTTTCAATTTCTGTTTTTATATTTTCTTCTGTAAAATTAAAAATATTATCAATTGGGTTTAACATTTCATCCCAAATGCTCATTTTATGTTTATCAAAGAATTTTATATAAATCTTCGGAGCATTTTCAAAACAATAAACATTTATTTTTACAATATCCGTATTTAAATTTTCTCTTAATAGCGGTTCTATAAGTATCTTTGGTTTAATGCCTTTATACTGCATTTCAAAACCGCTCCAGCACCAGTACTCCTGTTTAAGCCAGCCGTTGATTTGTTCTTTTGTCATATCAACCAATTGATTGTTTTCTATGTATTCTTTTTTGTTTTTTATTATGAAATGCCATTTGCATCCGTGATTACACTTTATTACAAAAGAATTAGGGAGTTTATCAAAGTTGATTTGGTCGAAGTATGTTAAAACGTTATTAAGCTGCCCGTCATTGCGAGGAGCGA
>CAJONH010000291.1 GCA_905235825.1 Candidatus Gastranaerophilales bacterium | reverse complement strand
CGGTGCCAAAGGTGACGGCAAAGGTGAAGGCGAAGGTGACGGCGATGGTGAAGGCGATGAACTTGGCGGTGAATTAGGCGGTGAATTAGGCGGTGACCTTGGTGCCGGAATGTTTGGTGCATTCGGTGCGGCATTCGGTGCAGCTGGTGCCGGTGGCGGTAACAATGACGGTGTTACATTTGAAAATCTTAATAATATGAGTAAACAGGAATTACGTGCAGAAGATGCTCAAACACTACAAGAAATGGGTCAAGTTCAACAAAAAGCTGTTAACCCAAGCCAAGATGAGGAAGTAATTGCGGCAAAGAATGAAACAGAAAATGCAAGAATAAATCAGGAAACTGCAACAGTTAATCAAACAACAGGTGAACAAGAAAAAGTTGATGCTACTGAAAGATCCAGACAAGCTGATGATAATTCAAGTAAAGCAGAAGGTGAATTAAATGATCAAGAAAAAGCATTAGGCGAAGCTAAACAATTGTTGGGAACAGCAACTCAGGCAACACAAGCCGCTGACGCAGTTGTAAAATCTGTAACAGCACTGGTTAAAGCAGATGATGCAACACTTACAGCTTGTAAAGCTGAAGTGACAGCTGCAAAAGCTGATTTCCAAACAGCTAAATCCGCTGAAGAAGCTGCTAGAGGAACACCTGCACATGGAGCTGCTTTGGCTGCTTTAGCAGCTGCTGAGGCCGTATTAACAGCTGCTGAAACAAAAATGGAAGCAGCAGAAGCAAAATGGGAAGCAGATAATGCATCGTTAGCGAATGCGAATACTGCACTTGATTCTGCAAAATCAGAGCTTGAAGCCGTTAATAAACAGGTAGAATATGTTGACGCTGCTGTTCAAGCTGCACAAGGAAACTTTGACGGATTGCAGAAGATTGCAATGCAAGAACTTGAAAATTTATCAGCAAAAGAAGAAAGTTTGCAAGGTCTTGTTGATGCAAAAAATCAGGCTGATGAAATATTAAAACAGAAAGAAATGGCTGAAAAAACAATAGAAGCAATAAAATCAGGTGATTTTAAACAAATTCTGGGTGCGGCATTACAATATGATCAACAAATAAAATCGCTTCTTGCCAGTGAAGACGGTGCAAATTCATCATTTGCAAAATCAATGAATTTCTTAGGAACAATGGCAAAAGGTGCACAAGGTGCTTTAGCATTAAGTCAAATGGCTCAAGGTCAACCTGCAGAAGAAAATGAATGGTTAAAAATGTTTGGTCAGACTGCAGATATGTTAAACGGACAACAACCAACTGATCAGTCGGCAAACCCGACAGGCTCAACTAAGCAATCTGATAAACCTTCACAAAGTGGCACCAGCCAAACACCAACAACGGCACCAACGCCAACTCCAACACCAACTCCAACACCGACACCAACTCCAACACCAACTCCAACTCCGGCTCCGGCTTCTGTATCCCAACCAACTATGCATACATCAACCATGCCGTCCGTAGCTCCGCAGACATCTGTTTAATATAATATATTTTCCTTTCCATATACCTATATACACAAAACACGCAAAAACAGTAACGATAATCTCGTTACTGTTTTTTTATACTTTTTCCTTTTTTGTCATGTTGAGCGTAGCGAAACATCTTTTCTTTTATTATATAAAATTCTTCACCCCTAAAATGTCATTGGGTTCAGAATGACCGTAATTATTATCACAGGCACCAGTCTTTAATATCTTTTTTTGATACTTCAAAAGGAAGATTTCCTTTTTCTTCATGTATATTGCAATATCTGCAAAAATCAGCATAGGACGAAAAAAATTTGTTAATCTGCTCTTTATTTTTTATTTTATAAATATCCAAATAATCATTAACGGTTAATTCTAAATTTTTTTTGAAATATTTATTAAAATGGCTTATGTTACCTGATGTAGGACATCTGTAAAATTTACCGTCTTCAAAATAACAGCAGATTTTTCGATGCCAACAGTCATTATACATAATTTTTGCATTTTGTTTTCCTTCAATATCAAGTGCTATCTTATGCATTGTTTTATATTTGCTGTTTTGTACACCTTCCCATTCAATTCTTACTTTATGATTAAATGCTTTTTGCAACACAGATTGTTCATTTATATTAATAGGATACCGTGTTATTCTTACAATAATCTTATTTTCAGCACAAACATTCCAAAAATTTTCATCTTGTTTATTTAGTAAAATCCCGTTAGTAAATAACATAAGATAAGTATCGGGGAAAATTTTTCTTGTCATTTTTAAAATATCAGATATATCAGGATGCAGTAACGGTTCACCGCCCATTAATCCGATACTTTGGATATTAAAATGCTTTTTTATTTCTTTAAAATCTTTTTTTAATTGATTTATATTAAAAAATTTTTTTTCGGATATAGGAGAAAAATGGTCGCAATAACGGCAGTTTAAATTACAATGCCACACCAGCGGCGTACAAAAATATCCTAAATTATATTTGTCTTTATGTCTGAAAAGTTCAAAAAACATATTAAAATTTTATACCATTAAATTTATCTTATCAATAATTTAAATGTTCTTTAAATGTTTTAATTTTGTCGGCTTGGTAAAGCCGACCTACAATATGAAAAGTTCATTAAATACTTTAGTTTATTTCGTTCTGGAAGCTAAATTATTAATTATATCTTGGGGGGTAACATTATGAAGTGCCATAAATGTAAGCATGTGATAAGCTAAATCACTTGCTTCCCACTCTAAACCGTCACCCTGTTCAAAATTTACACTTTCAAATGCTTCTTCCATAACTTTTCGTTTTAGATAAAATTCATTTTTGAACAGTTTTGTAGTATAAGAACCCTCAGGCAGTTTTTCTTTTCTGTCTAATAAAAGATTATATAGTTCGTTTACACAAAACTCTCTGTCTTCAAAACAGGAATATCTTCCCGTATGGCAGGCATTACCTTTTTGTTTTACTTTAAATAATAATGCATCTTGGTCACAATCAAATTTTGCACTGATTAATTCTTGTGTATTACCTGATGTTAAACCTTTTACCCATAATTCATTTCTTGAACGGCTCCAGTATGCAGCCGTTCCGTCTTTTAACGACTTTTTTAGAGAGTCTTTATTTGAATATGCCAGCATTAAAACCTGTTTTGTTTCTATATCCTGAACAATTGTCGGAATTAAGCCGTTTTGTTTATCAAAATCCATAATGGAAATATATGCATCTTCCAAATTAACGGCACCCGTATATATACACATGCCAAGCTGTGTTGAAACATTCATTTTATTTAATTTTACAATTTCATCTATTGATGAAATACCGCCTGCCGCAATCAGTTTTTTATCGGTCAGTTTACGAATTTCTTTTATGGCTTCTATATCGGTTCCGCCCATTAACCCTTCTTTATCGACTATAGTATATAAATAACCGTCACAAAGTTCATCAAAACGCTTGATATAATCTGCGGGAGTTTCATCAACTTCTTTAGTCCAACCTTCCGTTGTTACTTTACCGCCTTTGGAATCAATAGCAACAAGCACTTTATTTTTCGGAAGTTTTGATAAAAATTCTTCATTTGCTGCCGTTCCGATAATTATTTGTTTTGCACCGTTAGCTAAAATTCTTTTTGCTTTTTCCTGTGTTCTTATCCCGCCGCCGACTCTGGCATGAGCAACTTTACAGATTTCTTTTATCAGAGCTTCATTATCACCTTTATTCATTGCGGCATCTAAATCTATAACGCTTATTTCGCCAAAACGTGAATAATATTTTGCAAGCTCCAATACATTATCTCGTTCAAGTACCTTCTCTTTTCCCTGTTTTAACTGAACAGCCCTGCCGTCCATTAAGTCAATGCTCGGAATTATCATAAAATTTAACCTCTCTATAAAATAATTATAAAAAAAACAAAAAAATTTTAAAGACCGTTATTATCATTAACTCCGTAATCGGAATGTTCTTCAATATGTAATTTATTAAGTAATTCTTTGCCGATTACGGATTTTTTTTGTTTTTTTTGTTTAATAAACTGTTTATTAAATTCCTGCATTTTATCGTAATTAAACTCATGCTCCCATTTCGCAACTATTACGGTTGCAACACAGTTGCCTATTAAATTTACGGTTGTTCTTCCCATATCAAGAATATGGTCAATCCCTAAAAGTATTGTAACTCCGATTAAAGGATAGCCGAAATTATCAAGAGTTCCTGCAAGAACAACCAGTGCAGCCCGTGGAACACCTGCCACACCTTTACTTGTAACCATTAATGCCGCCATTAAAAATAAAATTTCAAACATAGCAAGATGAATATCTGCAATTTGCAGTGAAAAAAGCATTGCGAGTGCAAGATATAAAGTAGAGCCGTCAAGATTAAACGTATATCCCGTCGGCATAACAAATCCTACTATATTTTTGGGTACTCCGTAGCTTTCCATTATTTTCATCGCCTGAGGCAGGGCTGATTCCGAAGTTGAAGTTGTAAATGCAAGTATTACAGGTTCTCTTATTGCTCTTAACAGTGAAAATACCGATATGCCGACAATTCTGCATACTATGTTCAGTATTATTATCATGAATAAAATAAGAGCAAAATATAGTGAACCTATAATTTTTGCATAATGGAATATAATTTCCGTTCCGTTTGTTGCAATGGTGAATGCAATTGAACCAAATACACCAATCGGGGCAAAATTCATAACCAATTGTGTGAATTTAAACATGACTTCCGATAACGAGGAAATACAATCCAAAACAGGTTTTGCTTTTTCTCCCGCCGCACAAATTGCAAGTGCGAAGAAAATAGAAAATACGACTATTTGAAGCATATCTCCTTCTGCCATTGATTTTATTATGCTTGAAGGTACTAAATTAACCAGCAGGTCTATTATTGAACCGTGCATGCTCTGCATACTTATTGGGGCAGATTCCGTAATATTCTGTGCTTCATCAACAGGAAATCCTTTTCCGGGTTCGAATATTAAACCTACCGATAACCCGATAATCAAAGCTAATAATGCGGCACAGGCAAAATATACAAAAGTTTTTAATCCGAGTTTTCCCAGCGAACCTATGTTCCCGTGTGAAGCAATTCCCGTAACAACTACCGAAAACAACAATGGAGCTATTATCATCCTTATCATATTTAAAAAAACATTCGCCAAAGGCTGCATCATTATGCCGAAATCAGGAAACCTCCAACCGGCAATTATACCCGCAACCAGACTTAAAAATATGTATAGAGATAGTTTCGACGTTTTCATTACGAAATATATTCCTATAGCTTCGATTATACCAAAAAAATATGATTACAGTGCTATATTATCATAAATTAATTTAGAAGCATTTACAATAAATTCTCTGCCCTGCATACTGTTATAAGGACGGCGAACCATAATTACAACAATATATTTCTTTCCGTTTGCAGCTCTAACTATACCTGCATCACCGAGCATAAAGCCGATATCACCTGTTTTATGTAAAATTTTTGCATCGTTTGGCAAACCTGCTTTTAAAAGTCTGGTATTTTTAACATTTGCCATATAATTTGCGATATGTTTTTTTGATTCATTCGATAATATATTTGTTACATCAATGTTATAAAACATTTTTGCCATTTCACGAGCTGTAGTGGTGTTTGTTCCGCCTAAATCCGGAAGCCAGTTATGTATACTGGTTGTTTTTAATCCCCAGCGTTTCATTGCCTGATTAACTTCAGGCATACCGCCTATTTTAGACATTATCATATTGGTCGATGAGTTATCCGAATTAACAATCATTATTCGAGCTAAATGATCAAGCGTATGTGCAATTCCGTCCCGTGAATATTTTAACTTGCCGGAACCTGATGCTCTAAAATATTCTTCAAATACCATTTTGTCGTATAAAGAAAACTTTTTATGTTCAATATCACGAAACATTTCAATAAGTACCGGAACTTTTATTATACTTGCGGCAGGGAACGGTTCATTAGCATTTATATCAACATAACTCTGACCTCTATATTCCCAAACATATACGGAAGGGTATATATGTTTATAATTTTCGGCAAGCTGAATAAGCTCGCTTCTAAGTCTTAATCTTTGAAAACTTTCGGGAATATCGAGCATTAAAGGTTTATCATACTTAATATTTCCTATTTCCTGCTTTCCCAGTATAAAATCACCTGTCGGAACAATACTTTGAGCAGGATACATAGCACGTATCAGTTTTGTTTTATCTAAATTTAAATATTTGTTTGTTTTAGACGGAAATATATCCTTTATGTACAACCTGAAAGAATAAGGCAAAACAAAAAAAAGTAACACTAAGCAAACAATTAATGCAATTAATCGTTTAACAGGGAAATGTCTTTTCTTTGAAGTATTGTGTTTTGTATGTTTTCTTTTTTTTATGGGTTTACTTTGGTAATAATGTTGTTCTACGATACTTTCATGAATATTAATATGATTACGTTCCCTAATTTTATATTCGGACTGAGGCACGTTTAATCCTCCGTTTGTTAATATTATATTACATACAAGATTTTTTTTTCAACTATGTTAAAAATATGCAATAAAATTTTCAAAATTATTCGTTACAAAATTTAAAATATTTTTTATGCTTTTTTAGTGCAAATAACAATATTTAAGATATAATATACGTAAGTTTCATCAGAATTTAAAAGGGTTAAAATGGAAGATAATTTAAAATATAAAAGAGTCTTGCTAAAACTTAGCGGAGAAGCACTTTTAGGAAGTCAGGAATTCGGTATAGACCATATTCCTTTGGAAATGATTGCAAATGAAATAAAAGAAGCATATCAGACAGGAGCACAAATAGCCATAGTAGTCGGCGGCGGCAATATATTCAGAGGTGTAAAAAACTCGGCAAAATACGGCATGGATCAGGCAACCGGAGATTATATCGGTATGCTTGCAACGGTTATGAATGCAATTGCACTCCAAAGTGCATTGAGGAAGATTGATGTTCCCTGCCGTGTACAAACTGCTATTGATATAAATAAAATAGCCGAACCTTATATCAGGTTTAAAGCTATAAGACATTTGGAAAAAGAAAGAGTTGTTATATTTGCTGCAGGAACAGGAAATCCGTTTTTTACAACAGATACTGCAGCCGCATTAAGAGCATCAGAAATTGATGCGGAAGTTATGTTAATGGCTAAAAACGGTGTCGATGGTGTATACTCCGATGACCCCCGTACAAATCCAAAGGCTGTTAAATATGACAATATTACTTATGACGACATCATTGTTAAAGGTTTAAAAGTAATGGATACAGCTTCCTGTGCTTTGTGCAAACAAAATAATATACCGATTGTTGTGTTTGATTTCGCAGCTAAAGGGAGTATAATAAATATTTTAAAAGGTAATAACACGGGAACTTACGTAGGAGGTTAAAATGACAGTTGATGAAATGTTTGCATCCGGCAAAGAAAAAATGGAAAAAGCTATAAATCAGATGAAAAAAGAATTTGCTTCTATTAGAACAGGCAGAGCAAATCCGATGATTTTAGATAAAGTTCTTGTCGAATATTATGGAGCTCCGACTCCTTTAAGACAGCTCTCTCAAGTAAGTGTTCAGGATGGTACAACACTTGTTATTGCACCTTACGATAAAACAATACTGAAAGAAGTAGAAAAAGCACTTGTAAAAGCTGATTTAGGCATTAATCCAAGCAGCGACGGCATAGTCGTAAGACTGGTTTTCCCGCCTTTAACTACGGATAAAAGAAAGGAAATTTGTAAAGACGTTAAAAAAGCAAGTGAAGATACTAAAGTCGCAATCAGAAATATTCGCCGTGATATGACTGATGAGTTGAAAAAATTGGAAAAAAGCGATAATTTATCCGAAGATATTGTAAAAGATAATCAGGATAAAATTCAAAAATTAACCGATAAGTATATAAAAATAGCTGATGACGGTGCGGCAGAAAAAGAAAAAGAGGTTATGACAGTATAGTGGCTGTTATTGATACACTTGCAAAAAATAGACTTATTACAGGCTTTGCAATGGGAATAATCGTGTTCGGCTGTATTCTTTTAGGCGGAACATGGTTATTATCATTGTTAATTCTATTTATTATCCTTGCTTCAAGAGAATATGCCAATATTCTTAAAAACAAAGGTTTTTTGCCGTTTTTTAAAGTCATTCTTGTAATTTCGATTGCTATGGTAATAGTCAGTGCATCAGGACACGATAATCTTATTCCGCTTGTTTTATTAACGGGAACTATTGGTTCGTTTCTCGCCGTATTATTCCGGGGCAGACAACCGTATATTGCGAATGTTGCAACTACTATTTTAGGCTTTTTAATAGCATGGATGCCTTGTCATATTTGTTTAATAAGAAATATGGGCAGAAATATTTCATTATTCAACGGTAAATTAGTTTTTGAAGAGGGTTTGTATTATCTCATATTTATTTTCTTTGTAATACTTTTAACCGATATAGGAGCATATTATTTCGGTTTAAAATTCGGTAAACATCAATTAAGCCCGGTTATAAGTCCGAAAAAAACGGTTGAAGGTGCTTTTGCAGGAAGTTTTTGTGCAATATTGACAGGATTATTAATAGGAAAATTAATAGGCATTTCACTATACCATTCAATAGTTTTGTCAGTCATTGTAACTGTTATGGCTCAGCTTGGAGATTTATCCGAATCATTAATAAAAAGAGATGCCGGAGTTAAAGATTCGGGACATTCACTCCCCGGACACGGCGGTTTTCTTGATAGAGCCGATAGTTATTTGTTTTCGGTTCCTGTTGCCTATTATTATATAAAATATTTTATACTTACTGATATAACATTTCCTATGATTAGTGATTTTATTGAAAGAGTAAGAAATGTTATCTTCGGCTAGGATATTGCAAATAAAAGAATTTGTTAATTCGCTTAATATAACAACGAGCGATTTTATTTTATTTGATGAAGCATTAACTCATCCTTCCTTTAATACCGAAGGACATAACAATAAAGGCTATGATTACGAAAGACTTGAATTTTTAGGTGATTCGGTACTAAGATTATTTTCCGGTCAGTATTTATATGAAAAATATTCCGATTATGATGAAGGAAGGTTAACAAAAATAAGAAGCTGTATTGTAAGCGATAAATTTTTAGCTATAGTTGCAGAAAAACTTGAATATTATAAATATATAGATATGGGAATAGGTGAGGAAAAAGATAAAGGCAGAAAAAAAGAATCAATTTTAGCCTGTACTTTTGAAGCCGTTCTTGGTGCTATATACCTTTCAGAAGGTTTTCAAAAAGCAAAAGATTTTATATATAAAATATATTCTGATTTTGATATTGAAAAAACAATGCATTATTATAATGCTAAAGAGATATTGCAAGAATATACGCAGTCTATAAATAAAGACTTGCCTGAATACAAGGTAATTAATGAATCAGGGCCTGCACATGATAAAACATTTGAAGTAGGTGTATACTACCACGAAGAAGAAATCGGTATAGGTAAAGGTAAAACCAAAAAAGAAGCAGAGCAGGATGCTGCAAGACATGCTATAAAAACATTAAATATAACAAATAAGTTTTAAAGTTACATAAAGCTGTTTACTTTTAATCACATATTCTTGAAATATATTGATAGTAAGGATTTTTATCGTATTTCGAAGCAGTTTTGAGTATTTGTTCTTTTGAAATATATCCCATACGATAAGCAACTTCTTCTAAACAGGCTATTTTTATTCCCTGACTGTCTTCAATTGCTTTTATAAATTCGGATGATTGCAATAGAGATTCATGCGTTCCCGTATCAAGCCATGTAAATCCACGTCCCAATGTTTCAACATATACTGTTTCTTTTTTCAGGTATGTATTATTTAAATCAGTAATTTCAAGTTCGTTTCTTGCAGAAGGTTTTTGATTTTTGACATATTCCACAACATTATTGTTATAAAAATACAAACCTGTAACTGCATATTTTGATTTTGGATTTTTAGGTTTTTCTTCAATAGATAAAACTTTACCGTCCTTATCAAACTCAACAACTCCAAAACGTTCAGGGTCTTTTACCCTGTATGCAAACAGGGTTGCACCTGTTCCATTTTCTGTCCTTTTGACTGCATTTTTCAGCATTTTTGAAAAAGAAGGCCCGTAAAATATATTGTCACCTAAAATAAGAGCGACGGAATCTTTTCCTATAAAATCTTTTCCTAAAATAAATGCTTGAGCTAATCCGTCTGGACTGGGCTGAATAACATAGGAAAAATTTACCCCCAAATTACTGCCATCACCTAATAATTTTTGAAAGTCAGGCATATCTGAAGGAGTAGAAATAATTAGTATATCTCTTATCCCCGCAAGCATTAATACTGAAATCGGGTAATAAACCATAGGTTTATCATATATCGGCAATAATTGTTTTGATACGGCAATTGTTGAAGGGTAAAGTCTTGTACCGGAACCTCCGGCTAATACTATTCCTTTCATTCGCACCTCAATTCCATATATTCTTTTAAAGCTGTTTCCCACTTTCTGCAAATACGATTATTTTCCATAATACTGTTAGCCGGACGTTTTGCTTTTCGTGGAAATTCATTCGTCGTGCAAGGTATTAAATTTACGTTAATACCGTATAATTCAAAAATCTTTTGTGCAAATCCAAACCAGCTTGTATGTCCTGAACCGCAAGTATGATATGTTCCGTAAGGCATTTTTTCTTTTATTATTTTTACTATTGCATTTGCAAGCTCTACAGTCCATGTCGGGCAGCCTATTTGGTCATCTACAACTTTTAGTTCTTCCTTATCCTTTAATGACAGCATTGTTTCTACGAAATTTTTCCCGTGATGTCCGTATAACCAGCTTGTACGTGCTATATAATACTTATCGTTTTTTCTTACGGCTTCTTCACCTGCAAGTTTAGATGCTCCGTATATATTTATCGGATTTGTTTTGTCATCAGGAAGATATTTGCCTTTTTTTGTTCCGTCAAATACATAATCGGTTGAAATGTATAAAATCGGAATATCTGCTTTTTTACAAGCATTAGCGAGATTTTCCGTACCTTCTGCATTTATTTTAAATGCAAGTTCTTTTTCTTCTTCGGCTTTATCAACATTTGTATAGGCAGCACAGTGTACAACAAAATCAGGTTTATATAAATCAAATACTTCTTCAATATTATCAGTATTTGTTATATCCAGATTATTTATATCTGTTTCTATAACATCAAAATCTTCATCTTCCAAAATAGGGCATAAATCCTGCCCAAGCATCCCGTTAGCACCTGTTACAAGAATTTTCATTTTTTTATTTCCATTTCCATATTCATATTTTTTTTTAATTGAGGTAAATATTTTAGAATTGTATCATCACTGTCATATCGGTCAAAAACTAAGTGTCCCGGAGAATGCTCTCTTATTTTTGTTGAATCTGCAAAACCTATTCCCATTTTTCTTTCCCAATCTTCTTGTGATTTAGTATGATAATGATTTATTCTTATCTTATTCATCGGCATTTCAGTATTTACGGAATAATTTCCTCCGTTGGAATCAGGTTTTAGTTCTTTAAAATTTTCGTCAACGGCAAGTAATTTTTTTCTGTAATAACAAAAATGAGGATCCGTAATTGAAAGTACTTTGTTTGGCTTAACGATTGATTTTATCATTTTATTTGAAGGGAAATTATAATCACAGCGGGTATATGCTTCTATTACAGGCTTATTCGGTCTTTTAACAAGTCCGTTGCTGTCAAACATAAGCCAATTAACTCCAACTGCCGGATATTTATCATATTCTTTTAAAAAATCTTTTAAATTATTTGTTGAAACAGGTACTATATATTCATCTAAATCAATTATTGCAAGCCATTTTGTTTCATTTTTATAACGAAATACAGCATCTCTATATACAGGCACCTGCATACATCTGCCTGACACATATTTATAAACAACAATTCCATTTTCTATATACGGTTTTAAAATTTCTCTTGAATTATCATCAGAGTCATTATCATATAAATAAAATCGGTCTATGCCTATCAGTCTGTGATACTCAATCCATTCTTTTATATCGGGTTCGTTTTTATAAATTGCACATATTGCTAACTCGCATTTTTGTCTTTGTTCGTTTTTATTTTTGAGGATATTATCATAATCTCTCAGATTGTTTAAAAGTTTAGGACGGCTTCTTCTTAAAGTTTTAAACATTGAAATTCTAAATCTAAATTTCAAATTAAATATACTGAATACTCTATATTTTTTCATTCCTTCGTATTCATTTTTTGAACTGAAAATAAAAGACAATTTCATTTAAATAATACCTGCTTTTTTATTTTCTATACTTTTAATCCAGTCCTGATTATTTAGATACCAGTCAATTGTTATTTTTATTCCTTGTTCAAAAGTCAAAGAAGGCTCCCAGCCCAGTTCGGACTGTATTTTGTCGTTTGAAATGGCATAACGGCGATCGTGACCTAATCTGTCACGGACAAATTCAATGGATGAGTCGTCTTTTCCCATTGCCTGCAATATAAGCCTTGTAATTTCGATATTTGTTTTTTCATTATGACCGCCAATATTGTATACTTCACCGACTCTGCCTTTGTGTAAAACGGTATCAATAGCACTGCAGTGGTCATAAACATAAAGCCAATCACGAACATTTAAACCGTCGCCATAAACGGGTACTTTTTCATTTCGTAACAGTTTTGAAATGAAAAACGGTATAAGTTTTTCCGGATACTGATAAGGCCCGTAATTATTTGAACAGCGGGTATTTAATACCGGCATTTTATAAGTTTCAAAATATGCTCTTACTAATAAGTCGGCACTTGCTTTTGAAGCAGAATAAGGGCTGTTCGGGGCTAAAGGTGTAGTTTCATAGAAATACCCCGTTTTACCAAGAGTTCCGTATACTTCATCGGTTGAAACCTGTAAAAATCTTTGTATATTTGCTTCTTTCGAGGCTTGAAGTAAATTCAAAGTACCTGATACATTTGTTTCTATAAATATTTCGGGGCCTGTAATTGAACGATCTACGTGACTTTCGGCAGCAAAATTTATTACCGCATCAATATTTGAATTAACAAGGTCACGAACAAGTTTTTTATCGCAGATATTTCCGTGAATAAATGTATAATTCGGATTATTCTCAACATCATTTAAATTTTCAATATTTCCCGCATAAGTCAAAGCATCAAGATTAATAACCTTGTAATCAGGATATTTATTTAAAATATGTCGTATAAAACAGCTTCCTATAAAGCCTGCACCGCCCGTTACAATAAGTTTCATTACAGCTCCTCAATGATATCTTTTAGAAAAGGTTGCATTTTATCTTTTTCGCTTAAAACAGGTTCAAAATCAATATTCCATTGTATATTGATTTCAGGGTCATTCCAGCGTACACCTCTATCATGCTCTTTTGAATATTCACTTGATGCTTTATAGAATATTTCTGCCGTATCCGATAAAACAACAAAACCGTGGGCAAAACCTTCCGGAATATAGAGCATGTTTTTATTTTCTTCAGAGAGTATAACACCTTCCCATTTTTTAAATGTAGGTGAATTTTTTCTTAAATCAACTGCTACATCGAAAATTTTTCCTTGAATACAGCGTACAATTTTTGCCTGTGCTTTAGGAAACGCTTGAAAATGCAAGCCTCTTAAAACCCCTTTTGTTGATTTTGAATGATTATCCTGATTGAACTCATCTTTTATGCCATTAGAAAAAAAATCGGATTTTTTAAAACTTTCAAGAAAAAAGCCCCGTTCGTCGTTAAAAACTTTAGGAACGATTATTTGAACATCTTTTACATCTGACTTAATAAATTCAAACGGCATAAACCTACCCTCTTTAGTATCATATTATAACAGAAATATAAATCTGATGCAGAAAATATTAAATTTTAATATTTTTCATAAAATCAGTACTGTTGGTAATGTGTCATAAGTTCGATAATTACTTTAAAAACTTTGACTTTCTCTAAATTTTTATTAAATAATTAATAAGTGTAAATATATTCCCTCTATGGTAAAATAATAGTATAATACAGATTGGTACAGGTATAAAAGATTAGGGAATTATGGATTTTAACAAAATACTTGCAAATAAAACATTATTATTCTCTATCATCGGCGGTGTAGTTGTCGTTATACTTGTTGTATTTATCATTCTTGTTCTTGCTCTATCGGGAGGCAAGGGGGAAAAGAAAGCAGAAGTTATAGATAAGATAGAAAAAGAACCGTTTGATATTGTTACAACCGAAAATACAGGAAAAGCAATAGAAATACAAAGTCTTCTTGCCAGATACAAGATTAATGCAAAAAGGAAAGCAGACGGTTCAAAAACAACTGTTTATTTGGAAGCAAAAAAATATACCAATTCGCAAAGAGATGAAGCACTGTTGTTATTGGTTAAAAGCGGTTTGATTGACCAGAATGTCGGACTTGAAATTTTTGATAAAAGCGATTTTACATCAACAAAAGACGATAAAAGAATAAAACTCGCAAGAGCAGTTAACGGAGAATTATCAAGACTTATAAGACAGCTTCCAAATATAGATAATGCTACGGTTCTTGTATCCATACCTGAAAATTCTTTTTTTAAAGCTGATAAAAAACCCGTAAGTGCAACTGTTATGCTTACGGTTCCGACAGGTGTAAGACTTGATGCTTCAACAATTAAATCCATTAAGAGTTTGTTATTGGGCAGTGTTGTTGATTTGGCAGCGGAAAATATTTCCATTACCGATTCAAACGGTAATGTATATTCAAGTCTGGTAAAGGCATCTGATGATCAGATTTCTCAGATAGAAGAACACGATACTTATATACAGAATAAAGTGGCAAAACAGCTTGATATGCTTGTAGGTCACGGAAATTATGTTGTTACGGTCAGTACTTCTTTAAATCAAATACCGAAAGAGATAACAAGTATTGCTTATGATCCCAATAACAGTACTCCTGTTACTGTTCAACAGTTTAAAGAAGGGCTTGGAAATAATGCACAGGATTCAAGCAAGGGTTCTGATGCCGTTAGTATTTATCTTCCAAACGGTCTGCAAAATTCATCTTCAACCTCAAGTCAAAGCCAAAATTATGAAAGAGTTGCATCGGAAATAGCAAACGGAGTCGGAAAAACACATACAACCCAGTACGTAAAAGCAGGTATAATAGAAAAAATTTCTATAGCTGTAACATTAAGTGCCGGTGTAATGCCTCCAAATATGTCTATAGATGATTTTAAATATCAAATAGCGAAAGCTGCATCGCCCGATATTTCAACTACCGATGTTTCAATTGCATTCGCTGAATCAATTGATCCTTATTTGGATCCTGAACGTCCCGTAAATCTTCCTATACCTGAATCATCCGGAAACCCATGGTGGCTTGCTATTGTACTGTTACTTATCGGACTTGTAATAGGTTTTGTATTTGTTCACAAAAAATTTAAACTCGCAGCTTCGGAACAGGAAGAAGAATTGAAAAAACTTCAGGCAAAAACTATTGAACAGGAAAAACAAATTAATGATGTAAACTTGAAAGCGGCAGAATTAATTCAAAAACAAACAATATTAACACAGGAACTTTTAGAACATCAAAGACAACTTCAAATAGAAAAGCAGCAAACTGTGCCGCCTCCGCCAAAAATTTCACTGGATGATGTTCTAAATGAAATATCCGAAGAATTGTCTTATGCTGATAACACTAGAACAGCACAAGAGCTAAAGAGCTGGATAGAAAAAACATAATAAGGGGAACGGAATAAACAATGCCTATAGAGGGATTTGATTATAATGCATTTGCAACTGACTTAGCATCTCAGGCTATGCAAATATTGCAGCAGCAGTCGGGTGCTGCTCCAAGTACTCTTACTGATGCCGATAAACATGGAATTATTGATACAATTAAAAGATTTTGTCTGATGTCAGGGGAAGCATTAAGTAATGACCCTCAAATACATTTGGATGCACAGCAGGCAAGTTTAATAACTCAATTCATAGGTGAATGGACTTTTCATAAATCTATTGATTTGATTAACAGTAAAATTCCGCCGGATAATCGTGAGGCTATTCTTCAAATTATTGCCGCAAATATTTTTAATACGGCAAAACTTGCAATAATTAAAAATATGCCGCAGGAACAGTTGATTTCCTTAATAGAAACAAAGGTTACTCAGGTATATAATGAAGAATTGCAAAAACTGGTTCAAAGAGGTATATTAACCCCCGAACAGGGAACTGAAGCAGCAAATCGGTCAAATTTAAATGATATGGTTCAAAATACAAGAGAAGCTGAAGAAGCTGCACAAGCTCAGGCACAAGCACAGCAGGCTCAACCGGCACAAACAACAAACCCCGCTGATGAAAAAACTCTTAAATTTGCCGCATTAGCTATTGTTTTACGACGTTTGGACGAAGATCAGGCTAGGGAACTTTTAAGTGCATTCGGAGAGGAAGATTCGAAGAATATATTTAATTTTATGAAAATGAGTGATTTGGAAAGCAAGATAGAACCTGCATTAATGTTAAAAGCATTGGAAGAAATAAAAAAAATTATTCCGCCGCCCGATACATCAAGTATTCAAAATATCTTAAAAAGATATTATAAAGTGATAAAAAATACTTCTCCTTCTGTTTTAAATAAAATATCATTAAAAGAACGGGAAAATGTAAGAGATTTTATTCTTGATAATAATTTCCCCGCAACAGAAGTTTTTGCACCTTTAGTTCTAAGTTCAGTAGCAAAATCAATAGAAAATAAAATAAATGATAATTAAGAAAAAATATTCAAAAATAAAAAGAGTAATTGATGAAGCTCCCGAAGAAGATACACTTTCGGTCATTGATGATGTTATGCAGACTTATGAAAATTCGGATACGGAAGATGAACATCAAGATGAATACGGAGAAGAAGAATTTGGAGAAGGACAAGCCAATTTATCGGGTGACAGTGTAAACGGAATTGAAGATGAAGATTCTCAAATATCTCAGGAAGAAGAAGAAATACATCAAAGAAATATACAGGATTTGGATTTATCCCTGCAAAATATTCAATTCGAGCAAAGAGAAGAAAGGCGTGAGGGAACAAGACGCAGAGGATACAGAAGAAGTCAGGATAGAAATATTGTAACAAGAGCACAGCAGGATGCAATATCAATAAGAGAAGTAGCAAAAAAAGAAGGATATAACGACGGACTGAAAAAGGCACAAGCTGATTTAAAAGATATAAAAGATAAACTTTCCGGCTTTTTTAATTGTAAAGAAGAAGTTTATAACAAAGTATCGGGATGTATTCTTGAAATAGCAATGGAAATAGCAAAAAAAATAATAAATAAAGAAGTTGACGAAAATAAAGAATACATTATATCCATGATTAAAGGATTACTTGATGATATTAATAAAACCGAAAATAAAATTATATTGAAAGTATCTCCGAAAGATGTTGAAATTGTAAAGGATAAAACAACCGAAATTTTTTCGGGACAGGGGTTTGAAGCAAAAATCTCCGTAATACCCGATAATTCAATTGAAGACGGAGGAGTTATACTTGAAACCTCAAACGGAATTATTGATGCTACAATTAATACACAGATAGCAATAATGGAACAGGCACTGAAGAAAACCGAGCCTGAACCTGAAGCACAACAGGAAGAACAGCAGGAAAATCCACCGGAGGCAAACCAATAAATGGCAGCAAGCGGCGAAACATCGATGGTAAGTGAAATAGGATTAGCATTATTTGTAATATTGCTGATTGTTATTTTGATATGCGAACTTCCTGCTTGGATGGTTAACTTCGCAATAAGTTTTAATATCACGCTTGGTATTATGCTCTTGATGATAGCACTTTATATACAGAAACCGCTGGAATTGGCTTCATTTCCTTCTATTATTCTTTTGGGAACAATGTTTCGATTGGTGCTTTCAATCGGTTCAACAAGATTGATTTTGGCAAAAGGTGAAGCGGGTGAGGTTGTTCAGGCATTCGGAACATTCGTTACCGGCGGTAATATGATTGTAGGATTTATCATATTCGTAATTATTACCTTAGTACAGTTTATGGTTATTACAAAAGGTTCCGAACGTATTGCCGAAGTATCCGCAAGGTTTGCTCTTGATGCTATGCCCGGTAAACAAATGACTATAGATGCCGATTTCAATGCAGGGTTAATATCACCGGAAGAAGCGGTAAAAAGGAGAGAAGATTTAACCAGAGAATCCAGTTTATACGGTTCTATGGATGGTGCTATGAAATTTGTTAAAGGTGATACCATGGCAGGTATCATCATTACAATTATCAATATTGTAGGCGGTTTGGTAATCGGTGTTCTTATGAACGGATTAAGTCCTGCCGAGGCTGTTCAAAAATATACGATATTAACTATCGGCGACGGTTTATCCTCTCAATTACCTTCACTTCTAATGTCCATAGCCGCCGGTATTATTATGACACGTTCTACAGCTGTAGGAGGTTCACTTGGCGGCGATATGGTCGGACAGATTTTGGGAAAATCCGCCAGCTTAATTTTTACGGTAATATTCCTTTTGTTTATTGCTGCTACCGGTTTTATTACGGGACTTCCATGGTATACATTCCTTGTATATGCAATTATAATTGCTGCCGCATATTTGATAGTATCCGTTAATAAAGATGTACAGGCTCAATTGGGACAATTGGATGCGGTTAAAAGAAGTATGAGTGATTTGACAAACCCGAACAGAATGTATGAAAGATTGGGTGTAGATGTTCTTCAATTGCAGGTTGGTTCCGGCTTGCTGGTAATTGCTGACCCTGATCAAGAAGGTTTATTGCTACCTAAAATTGCGGCATTAAGACAAAGAGTAACTGATGAACTGGGTTATATTATTCCTAACATAAGAATTATGGATTCATCTGCAATAGGTGCAAATGAATATATGATTTCAGTTCGTGGTAATACGGTTGCAATAGGTACCGTTTACCCTAAAAAAAGTATGGTTATAGCTGACCAGTGGGATGCAACGGGACGTGAAGTTCCGCAGGATGCTATTATTGGTATCGATCCTACGTATCAAACTCAGGCATACTGGATGGATACCGAAGTATTAAAGCAATATTCGGATGTAACTTCAGTTGATTCAGTTGATGTTATTATTACGCACCTTCAAGACTGTGTAAGAAAATATGTTGATGAAGTAATGACAAAAACTGATGTACTTAAACTTATGGAACTTGTTAAGAGCCAAGACCCGACATTGGTTAACGACCTTGTTCCCGCAATTATTTCAACCAGTGATTTAAGAAAGATATTTGTAAACTTAATAAGAGAAAAAGTTTCAATAAAAGATATTATCTTTATATTTGAAAGATTATGCGACTATGCAAGATTTTCAAAAGAACCGGATATTTTATCCGAACGTTTAAGAGCCGCACTGGGCAGACAAATTTGTCTTGCTAACAGTACAAGAGATAAGATATTATACGCATTAACTCTTTCACCCGAATGGGAAAGAACTTTGGATGAAAGCTGCCAGAGAACCGAACTGGGTACAATGTTCCTTTTAAATCCTATGCAGGTTCAGGAATTGATAGAATCTGCCGCATCAACTTTAATAAGAGCTCACCAAAGTATAAATATACAGCCCGTAATTCTTTGTTCGCCAAGAATAAGACTTCCTCTTTATCAACTGCTTGAAAGACACATTCCTACGATTGTTGTTATTTCATACTCGGAACTTATAACCGATATAAGAGTAGAGGCTGTTGATACTATTGGTGCTAATATGAGATATTAATAAAAAATAAAAAGCAATCTTCGATTATAAAACAACTGTAGATTGCTTTTTACTGTTATATATTAACCTTTTCAAATTTTCTGTATTTTGGCGAATATTGCTGAATTAGTATCCTGTTCTTTTTTATTATTGCACGGATAGCATTATGTCTGTCAGTTCTTAAATAATTCCTGTTATTTTCGGTTATTATTCCGATAGTTTCAGGATGAGGATGATTATATGCATTATGCCCCGTTGATAAAATAAATATTTGAGAATTATTTGTCATATCTTTATTTACCGTATATTTTGCACCGTGATGTCCTGATTTTATAACGGTTATATTCTTTTTATATTTTTCAGGCAGTGCATTATAGGAATTAATATCACCATCACCCATAAATAAAAAATTTTGTCTGTTATAACCAATATGTACAACCAATGATTTTTGATTTTCATTTTTTATAAATTCACCTTTTGGTTTTAAAAGGGTAATATAAAATCCGCTTTTATTGTATATTTCTTTTTCATCAGTTATAACTTCTTCATCAATTTTGTTATCTTTAACATAATTTTGAATGTTTTCCGAAATTATTGTATCTTCATAAACATCTGTTATATACAATTTTTTGACATTAATATCCTTTAAAACATCAACCGTTCCGCCTGCGTGGTCTGCATCAAAATGACTCAAAATAATTGCCGATAAACTTTTTATACCTTTATCTCTCATATATTTTATCATTATATTTTTAGCAGCGGCAGGTGAACCTTTATATCCGCTTTTTGCTGTATCAATCATAAAATAATTATTTTCAGGTGTTTTTACAAGAAAAGAGTCTGCATTTCCTACGCTGAAATATATTATTTCGGGATTTTTATCGGGGATTTTAATAAAAGTCAGTACGAATATTAGTGCGGTTAAATAAAATATAGCAAAAACTTTTTTATTTATTACCTTATAGCGAATTACACATGTTATACCTATCACAAGAAGATAATAAATAAGAAGCTGTACCAATAAAGGTTTTTCTACGAATAAAATTGAATTTGGTAAATTGGCAAAGAAGTCTGCTGTTTTTACAATATAAATCAATAAAGGATTTAATATTAAATCGGAAAAGAAACAAACTTTTTCTGCTATTGAAGGAATTATTGCAATTATAGAACTTATAAAACCCGCAAAAGATACAATGCTTAAAACAGGAATTATGGCAATATTCGCAAAAATCGAATAAAGAGTAAATGTATTAAAATAAAACAACTGCAATGGAGCTGCATATATTTGTGCAATTACTGGAATTAAACAAGCACCCGTTATATTGTTAATCCATTTATATTTAAAATTAAACTCAATTAACGGTGCCGTTAAAATAAGAGCAAAAGTTACCGTAAATGATAATTGAAATCCGACATCAAAGAGCATTAAAGGGTTAAACAACAGCATTAAAAATGCTACAGCAAATAATAATGACATTGTAACGGTTTTTCTGTCTATAAGTTTACCGATTAAAATTAGTGTCAGCATTAATGCAGCTCTAATAATGGGAGGTCCAAAGCCTGTCATAAAAGTATAAAACAGAATCAGCAAAATACCAGTTATAATCGAAAATCGGTAATTTAATTTTAACCTTACTGCAAAAAAATACCAAATACCGAAAATTAATGTAACATTCATTCCCGATGCTGCTAAAATATGAAAAATGCCTGAATTTATAAATGATGTTTTTATTTCTTCATCGGGATTAACCGCATCATCTCCGAAAATTATCCCGCCTAAAATTTCAAGCATAGGTGATTTTATATTTTGAGCATGAATTTTAAGTATTTTTTCCCTTGTATCATTTAAACAACTTAAAATTTTTCCCGTGAAATTATCGGCTCGTGATATTATATGCCATTTATCCTCGGCATAAATAAGAGAAAAAGTCTTTTTATATTGAAGATATTTCGCAAAATCAAACTGCGAAGGATTTTGAGAAACTTGAGGAATTTTTAATCTGCCTTGAATTTCAATAGTATCCCCTATTTTTATATTTGAAATTTTTTCATTTAAATCATTTATGGTAATAAGTGTTTTTATACCGTCTGCATTTAATTCTTTTCCGCCTCGTTTCGCATTTTGTATTACGGCATAAAATTTTGTTCTGTCTTTAATATTATTTGTCGGAATTGTAATTACTTTTGCAACAGCATTAATATCTGTATCAGCATAAGGAACAAGTTTATTATCATAATTTATATTTTTAGCAGTATTAAAAATGCCGAGTATAAATGCAAGCAGAAAGATAAAAATGTATTTTGAATTTATTACTTTATAAAAAAATAACAAATAAACACCGATAAATATGACAAAAATATTGAAAAACAAAAGATAATTTGATAAAAATGCAATAATTCCCAATATATAAAGACAAGTGAAAATTATGACAGATGCCTGTTTAGTCATTTGTTTCAATTACCTTTTCAGTAAATTTATGCCAGCTGAAATGTTCTGCCGTTTTTCTTGCTTCATCAGACATTTTTTTATAATTGTCAAAATTTTTATTATATAAACTAATTATATTATCAAGTTTTTTTATAAAATCTAAAAAAGACTTGCGATTAAAAACAACCCCGTTTTTATTATTGATGATTTCCGCACTTCCCGCCGTAGATGAAACTATACAGGGCTTTGCCTTTTCCATGGCTTCCAGAACAACAAGTCCGAATGCTTCATTTAAAGAAGGAAGTACAAGAACATCGATTTTTTCGTAAAATTTATTCATATTATTTTGAAAAGGAAGTGCTTCTGTTTTTTTACTCAAATTAAAAATTGAAATTATAATTTGCATCAATATATCTTTTTTAAATTTTGGAGCAATAATTAATAAATTAAAATTACGTCTGAGAAAATTTAATATTCCGAGTGCCGTTAAAAGATAATGCCCCCCTTTATTAATTGAAGAATTAGCTACAATTCCAAATGTAATATCATCTCTTTTACTAATTTCTTTTATACTTGAAACAGATACTCCCGGATGAATAACTTTTATTTTTTCGGAAGGGATATTAAAATTTTTGCTGTAATCCTGCTTTATAGCATCTGAAACGGCAATATAATCAGTATCTGTGGAAGCTCTTTCAAATGCACGTTTTTGGATTGTTATTTTATGTCTTATTAAATATTTTTTTAAGGGGCGGAATAATATAAATGCTTTATTTAATTTATGAAGGTAGGAATGGCTCTGAAGCATTGTAGTTTTATAAGGTAAAACCATATTATAATTTATAATTTTATCAAAATTTTCTTTTTTAAATTTTTCTTTAAGTTCATCAATATAAGAAAATGAAAAAGGTGAATTATTATAATTTTCAAAATGAATTTTGGGATAATTATTTTTTATATCTTCACTAAGTACATTTGAAGCGGGAGAATAAACGTAAAGGCTGATATCGGGCATATTCATAAGCTCAAAAATAAGATTTTTAAGCAATACTTCACCACCGCCGCATTTTTCGCTGCCCAATACTTTTGATAACCCTGTTGTAATTATCGCAATCTTTTTCATATCCAAAATATATTTTACATCAAATAATTTTTATGCAAAAAGAAATAAGTCGAACGAACTTATTTCTTTTTGCAATGACAATAAATTTTTTTAATTAATACTTTGATTTATTCGTATTTCATTCGGGTTTTCTTTTCCGTTACCTGCGTTTATCCTTTATTCGTATTTTCGGATTTATTTCTTTTTTTGTCCTTTATTCGTATTTCGT
>CAJONH010000290.1 GCA_905235825.1 Candidatus Gastranaerophilales bacterium | reverse complement strand
TAATATCAAGATTAATATTTTTGAGTGCATAAGATTCTTTATATTTTTTATATACATTTTTCAGTTGAATCATTGTAACAATCCTATCATCTAATCCGGTTTTACACCCTTCGGGCTGTCTTGAAAAATCTTTGCGTTAAAATGGTCTTTGTATAATTTTATAGAAATAATTATAGAATGAAATAATAATATGAGCAATTTTTATATATTGTTTGTACAACTGTTATTAAACATCTAATTAAATTTGTGTTATAATCGGTACATGAAGAATGTTTTTGAAAATACATTAATAACACTGATTATATTATTCTTTTTTATTATCGGAATTTTGGCTAAGACAAAAATAGATATTAATTCACAAGCTGTTGATGAATTTAAACTTCCGGAAATCGAAAAACCGACAAAAACATCATTACATCGTTTTTCCGGTGGTTTGAAGTATAAAACCATAAGTAATCCCGAATATAATAAAACTGATTTTTCTCAATTTACGGCTTTTATAAAATATATAAAAAATCAATATCCTCTCGTATTTTCAAAATGTGAACTTAATTTAATCAACAAATACGCTGTTGTTATACATTTAAAAGGCAAAAAAAATACGGGATATCCGAATTTATTAACGGCACATTATGATGTTGTAGGTGTTAAAGACGAAACTAAATGGAAATATTCGCCTTTTTCGGGGTATTTTGATGATGAATATATATATTCAAGAGGAACAATCGATGATAAAGGTTCTGTTTTTGCAATTTTGGAAGCATTAAATGAACTTTTACACAAAGGTTTTATTCCTGAAAATGATTTGTATATAGCTTTCTCTCATACCGAGGAAACCGGCTCTAATCAGGGAGTACAAAAGATAATACAATATTTTCAATCGCAAAATATAAGGTTTAATACATCACTGGATGAGGGTGGAAGAATTGTAAATAAAAACGGAAAATATTATGCGTTTATTGGTACGGCAGAAAAAGGAAGATTACTTACAAAAATTACCGTCAATGCTAAAGGCGGGCATGCAAGCGTACCTTCAAATAATTATGCCGTATTAAAACTTGCAAAACTTATTACGGCATTTGAAAGAAATAAACCTAAAGCATTACTTTCAAAAGAACTGAAAGAATATTATATTAAAACATACTCAAGTTACGGTTATATAACTAAAATTTTAATCTCTAATATAGATATTCTTCGTCCGTTGTTTTATATAAAAATGTCAAGAAATGCCGAGGATAATGCAAGACTGCATTCCACTTATGCAATTACCGTTTTAGATGCTTCAAATGTTCAAAATGCCGTATCACCCGAGGCATCAATGATAATTGATGCAAGGATATTGCCTGCTCAAACCGTAAAAGATACTAAAAAATATATTGAAAAAATCGTAAAAAAAGCATTGGAAGAGAAAAACGTAAAAATAGAATATCTAAGTTCTTTTGAGCCTTGTGTATCCTCTAATATTAATTCTGAGGAATATAACAAACTTTCAAATAATATACAAAAGCTGTATCCCGAAATAACAATTGCTCCTTATTTAACACTCGGTTCAACCGATGCAAGGGAATATTCCGAAATTTCGGAGAATACATACAGGTTTTTGCCTGCAGTATTAACGGAATATGAAGCAGCTTTAATGCATAGCGACAATGAAAAAATTTCCCTTGAAAACTGGGCAAGAATGATTGCTTTTTATAAAGAGTTTATGATTACAAGATAAAATTATTCTATAAAACCGTATTATTAAAAATCATATAGCCCAAATTACCTGTTGCAAATGGTCTGCTAATGTGGTAGTATTGTCATGTGAAATTATATATGTATAAGGGTGTTGTTTATGAATATTCAAGCTATTAATTCATCGATGCGTACATCAAATTGTCAGCCGATTAGAAATCAAAGTTTTGCACAAGCTGCATCTTCTCCCTGTTTAAATATTAATGATACTGAGGACGGCGATATTTTTACACCTACCGATCCTTATACACAAGAACAAAAATTGGATTTAGCCTGCAGAGTAGCAGCTTATTACCAGACACAATATGAAAAATTACAGCAAAAAACCGGCTGTTATGCTTAATTGATATCTGATGGGGATTAATGATAAGTATTGGTGTGCATTCTCTCGTTTAACAAAAGTAAGTTCAACCTTTGTTAGCAGATTGTTTAATTATTTTGGCTCGATAGAGCTTGCTTGGCATGCACAATTGTATGATTTACGTGCCGTTGAACATATTACCGAACGTCAGATTAATGATTTTCTTGAAGAAAAACAAACTGTTAATCCTGAACAATCTATAGAATATATCAAGGAACGTGGCATTGATTTTATTCATCCCGAAGATGAAAGGTATCCGTATTTGTTGCGTTTTATTGATAATCCGCCGACAGGATTATTTATGCTCGGAAACATCAGTGAATGTAATTTGGAAAAAACATTAGCAGTTGTAGGTTCAAGACGTGCAAGTGAAAATGCAAAATCAAATCTTGCAAAAATATTGTCCGACTTTAAAAATACTGATGTTTGTATTGTTTCAGGGCTTGCGGAAGGAATTGATACGGTAGCCCATAAAAGTGCAATTAATAATAATTTAAAAACAATAGCTGTTATAGGCGGAGGTTTTGACAGGTTATATCCTAAATCCAATGTTAAACTTTTTAACGATATAATAAATGGAAATGGTGCAGTATTAACGGAGTATTGGGTTGATGTGGATGCTATAAGCTGGCATTTTCCGGTTCGTAACAGAATTGTTTCCGGATTATCAAAAGGGGTGCTTGTTGCTGAAGCTGCATTGAAATCGGGAGCCATGATTACGGCAAATCTTGCACTTGAACAGGGTAAAGAGCTCATGTGCATGCCGGGTCTTATCTCTAATCCGAATACGCAGGGAATATATAAACTTATCAAAAATGGTGCTTCACTTGTAACCTGTGGACAAGATGTTATGGATACAATGAATTGGATTGTTATTGAAGAAAAAAATAAAGCTAAAATTAATACAGAAATATATAATGAAGATGAATTGGCTGTTTTGGATATATTAAAAAAAGATTCTTTGTCATTCGATGAAATAATTATAAAAACAGGTTTTGATGTTGATACTTTAATGATTATACTGACAAAATTGGAGTTGGACGGAGCTGTTATTCAGAGAAGCGGAGAGAAATATACGGCAAAATAACATTAAGATTTATATATTATCCGATTGTCTTTGTAATAATTCGTATTTTCATTTATAATAAATGTAATATATGTTAAGGGAGATAGTATGGCATTAGATACTGCACTTGTAATGATTTTAGCAGGCGGAGAAGGTAAACGGTTATTTCCGCTGACGAGAGATAGGGCAAAACCTGCTGTACCTTTTGGCGGCAGATTTAGAATTATTGATTTCGTTATTAATAATTTTATTAATTCGGGGTTTTATAAAATAAATATTTTGACACAGTATAAATCTGATTCTTTAAATTTGCATATAGCAAGAAGCTGGCCGATTTCACCAATATTGGGGCAGTATATAGATTTAGTTCCGGCTCAAATGCGTACTGACGGTAATTGGTATAAAGGTACTGCTGATGCTGTTTTTCAAAATATTACACATATAAATGATGAAAATCCGAAGCATGTTTGTGTTTTTGGCGGCGACCATATATACAGAATGGATGTTTCTCAAATGATGAGATATCATAAGCATAAACACTCAGAACTTACGATATCAGCTATTCCTATTCCTATTGATGAAGCCTCGGAGTTTGGTATTATTGAAGTTGATGAAAATTGGAAGTTAACAGGTTTTGTTGAAAAACCGCAGACCAGACCTAAATCTATTCCGTCAAATCCTGATATGTGCCTTGCATCAATGGGAAATTATATATTTGAAGCTGATGTTCTTGTAAATGAAGTTCAAGAAGATGCAAAAAATCCTGACTCAAAGCATGATTTCGGGAAAAATATAATTCCCAAAATGCTTAAAGAGGGTAAAAATATTTATGTATATGATTTTTCTCAAAATGAATATACGGGCATGACTGAATCAGAACGAGGCTACTGGCGTGATGTCGGAAGTATTGACAGTTATTGGCAGGCTAATATGGATTTGTTGGATTATGATCCCGAATTAAATCTATACTCAACGGCATGGCCATTGAGAACATATAATTATAATCTTCCTCCCGCAAAATTTTTATGGAATGAAGGTGAAAGAGTTGGTATGGCTACTAATTCAATGGTATCTGAGGGATGTATAATATCAGGCGGAAGTATTTCACGTTGTGTATTATCTCCAATGGTAAGAATTAACAGCTATTCAAATGTAACAGATTCTATTTTAATGGAAAATGTTAATGTCGGAAGATATTCTGAGATTAAGAAAGCAATAATTGATAAAAATGTGGATATACCGCCATATACAAAAATAGGTATAAATCCCGAAGAAGATAAAGCAAGAGGCTTTTTGGTTTCTGCGGGCGGTGTTACGGTTGTTCCGAAAGGTGCTAAATTATGAAAAAAACTTTAACTTTACTATTAATATTTTTTGCCGGACTGGGCTTGATAATTCATAAGAGAATACAGGCAAATTATCAGGTTGCGGTTGAAAATGAATTAAAAAGAAGGGCTCCTATAGAAATACCCGACCCTTCAATATTAACAATTCAAGAAGTCAGGGACAGAAGAAAACCGACAATCGCATTCTTTTATGTTGACTGGTGCGGTTATTGCAAACGTTTTATGCCTATATACGGCGAAGTTGCAAAAGAATATAAAAACAAATTTAATTTTGCTGTAGTTCATTGTGAAAAGCCCGAAAATGAAAAAATAGTAAAAGACTTTGAAATTCACGGATTTCCTACTCTTTTTATAATAGATAAAAGAGTAAACTATAATTTTCCTCTTTCGGGAAGTGTTACAAAAGACAAAGAAGCCTTAGAAAAAGAACTTGATAAATATTTGAAATTACGCAGACATTTCAGATAAACATTTTTTACTGACAAAAAAATTTTTTTTTTGATATAATCAGCACGAGTTGAAACAAAACAGAGGATAATACAATGGAAAAAATAGAAATAATGAGTAAAAAAACAAGATGGGTGCTTTTTATACTCATAGTAATTTTAGTTCCGATTATTTTTCATCAGGTAAAAGGTCAAATAGCTGCATATAATCAGCGTGAGGCAATGAAAGTGCCTGCAACTGTTCAGACAATAAAGCCCGAAATAAAAGAAATATATTCTGAATCCGAATCGGCAGGAAGAATTGATGCCAAATATTCGGTTGATGTAGTTGCAAGAATAAACGGCTGGCTTCAAAAAAGATTTTTTGATGAAGGTGCAAAAATAAAAAAAGGACAAACATTATTTCTTATTGAACCCGATGAATATCAAATTGCGGTTAATAATGCAATAGCCGGTGTTAAGCGTTCTCAGGCTGCCTTAGTTAACGCCGAAAAAGAACTGCAAAGAGCTCAAGAGCTTGTAAAAAAAGATTATGTAAGCAAATCATACTATGATGATGCACTGAGCCTTCGTGACCAGAATAAAGCAGCATTAGACAGTGCAAAGGCTCAGCTTGAAAATGCAAAATTAAATTTAAGCTATACAAAGATAACTTCTCCGATAGACGGTAAAATTGGTAAAATTATAATAACCGAAGGCAATCTTGTTAATCCTCAATCTGGAGCTTTGGCGAAAATAGTTAGTGTTAAACCGATTTACGTTTATTTTACATTAAAAAGCAGTGAATTTTTAAAATTTAAAAAAGTTGATACTTCACATGATTTAAGTGATATGAATGTATCAATTATATTGGCTGACGGAAGTACATATAATGAAAACGGAAAAATAGAATTTGTTGATAATACAGTTAATGAAACAACCGGAACAATAAGTTTAAGAGCTACTTTTGAAAATGCTGATGAGTTACTTGTACCGGGTGACTTTGTTAGAGTTTTCATTAAATCAAATAAACCGAAAACAGTGTTAACGGTTCCTCAAAGTGCAACACTTGATGATTCAAACGGCTATTACGTATGGAAAGTAAATGAAGAAAATCAAGTCGAAAGACAAAATATAAAAGTTTCGGAGGAAATAGATAAAAACTGGGTCGTAACAGACGGATTAACCGAAGATGATATTATAGTCGGCAAAGGTATTCAAAGTATAAGAATGCCCGGTCAAAGAGTAAATCCCAAACCGCTTGAAGGAACAGCCGAAAAGACTAAATAACGGAAGAAAACGGAAAAGATTATGGAAGATAATAATAAAAAGAATAATTTGTATTTTTTTATAACAAAACCACGTTTTGCAATGGTTATATCAATATTTATAACTCTATTGGGGCTTGTATCTCTTGTCGGACTGCAATTGGAAAAATACCCTAATATTACACCTCCACAGGTAAGCGTAAGGGCTACGTATCCCGGTGCAAGTGCAGCTGTTATTGAGTCATCTGTTGCTTCACTGATTGAATCTCAGGTAAACGGTGTTGAAAATATGATTTACATGTCTTCAACCAGCAGTGATGAAGCATATCAATTGAATGTATTTTTTAAGGTTGGTACAAATAAAGATATAAATCTTGTAAACGTGCAAAACCGGCTTCAGCAGGTTGAACCGTTATTGCCTGAAGATGTTAAACGTTTAGGTGTAACGGCAAAAAATCAGGTGGCAGGTGCCGGTGCATGTATTCTTTCTTTGGGCAGTGAAAATGATTCTTGGACTCAGCTTGATTTAACTAACTATGCAACTGTTTATATTAAAGATGAAATAAGCCGTTTAGACGGTGTAGGTGAGGTAAACGTATTCGGTGCAGGTGATTACAGTATGAGAATATGGCTTGACCCTCAAAAAATGGCTAATTTGAATGTTTCCGTATCGGAAATTCAAGCTGCCATTAATACTCAAAACGTTCAGGTTTCCTCAGGTGCATTAGGTTCTCTACCCAGTAAAACAAATCAAACTTTAAGAATGACATTAATGACGAAAGGGCGTTTATTGGAACCCGAAGAATTTGAAAATATTATAGTGCGTTCAAATACCGATGGTTCAAATATAAAAATTAAAGATGTTGCAAGAGTAGAACTGGGTGCTTATTCTTATGATAAATTCGGTTTGGTTGATAATAAACCGGTTGCGGTTTTACAGATTGTACCTTTACCGGGAGCTAATACCGTAAATATTGTAAATCTAGTAACAAAGAAAATGGCTGAAATTAATAAAACGCTGCCTGAAACATTAAAATTAAAAATGCAGTTTGATGATTCTTTATTTATCAGAGAATCAATGAAGGAAGTTGCAACTACTATTTTAATAACTTCATTAATAGTTATAATGGTAATATTTGTGTTTTTAGGTGATTGGAGGGCTTCTCTTGTACCTTGTATAGCTATTCCGGTATCTTTGATAGGTACTTTCGCCGCACTGCCGGTATTTGGAATGTCAATAAATCTTTTAACATTGTTTGCTTTGGTATTGGCCGTAACACTGGTAGTAGACGATGCCATTGTTGTTATAGAAAACGTTAAAAGGCATCTTGAAGACGGAAAAACACCTATAGAAGCAACACAGTTAACAATGCAGGAAGTAGGCGGGGCATTGGTCGCAATGGCAATGGTTCTTATGGCTGTATTTGTTCCCGTATCCTTTATGGGCGGTTTATCGGGCTTAATGTACAGACAGTTTGCTGTTTGTATTTCTGTTTCTATTGCATTATCCGCAATATGTGCTTTGTCGTTATCTCCGGCACTTTGTTCAATGATTTTAAGACCCGAAGATCCGAACAGAAAACCCAGTAATAAATTTACAGCTTTAATTAAAATTGTGTTTACGGCATTTGATGAAAAATTTTCCAAAATAACGGAAGCATATTTGAGTGTTGTAAAAAAATTCGTTTATAACAGAAAATTAACTGTTGCTTTATATGCAGGAATTGTATTATTAATGGGATTTCTGTTTAAAATAATTCCTACCGGATTTATCCCCGATGAAGATCAGGCTGTATTGCTTTCACAAATTGTATTACCTCCGGGGTCTGCATTGAATAAAACAAAAGATGTTGTTGAAAAAATGTATAATTCTATAAAAGATATAGAAGGAGTTGATTATCATAAGATAATTGCATTTGCAGGTTTAGGCCCGACCAATCAGGCTTTTTTGGTTGCTGATTTAAAACCATGGCATGAAAGAAAAATCTATCCCTGGGATTGGGTAATAAGAAAAATACAGGGCAGACCAACAAGTTTATCGCATAATGCAATATTAAAGGAAATCAGAAAAGTTGCGTCACAAATAAATGAAGCATCAATAGCCGTATTTTCTCCTCCTGCAATTTCAGGTATGAGTATGTTAGGCGGTTTTGAATTTCAAATGCTTTCAAAAGGTGAATATTCAATAGGTGAAATTGAGCAGTTTGCAAATAAATTGACGGCAGCTGCTAATCAAGATCCACGATTGACAAGTGTTTATACTACATTTCAGGCAAATGTACCTCAATATCGTGTAAATATTGATTATGAAAAAGTAATGTCGCAAAATGTGAGCATACAGGAATTGTATTCAACTATGGCTTCAACACTCGGAACATATTATGTCAATGATTTTAACAAGTTAGGACGTGTATTCAGAGTTCAATTGCAGGCAGAAGATAAATTTAGAAATAAAGCTACTGATTTACAAAAGATATATGTAAAAAATACTAAAGGTGAAATGGTACCTTTAATGACAATGATAAGCCTTGAGCAAACGGTTGGAGCAGCTTCTATTGCAAGATTTAACCAGTATAGAAGTGTTCAATATTCAGGACAGCCTGCAGCAGGCAAAAGTTCGGGTACTGCAATGCAAGCTATGGCAGAAGTTGCTGAAAAAACTCTGCCTTCCGATATGGGGTATGACTGGTCGGGTACTTCTCTGCAGGAAAGAGAATCAACCGGACAAACAGGTACTGTAATTGCATTAGCACTCGTATTTGTTTATTTATTCTTGGTTGCATTGTATGAAAGCTGGTCAATTCCTGTTGCTGTATTATTAATTGCACCTGTAGCCGCACTCGGTGCGTTGGTTTTCCAATTAATGTTAAATCAGGCATTTGACTTATATTCTCAGGTAGGTATGATAACATTAATAGGTGTTGCTGCAAAACAATCAATATTAATTGTAGAATTTGCAAAAGACCAGCATGAAAATAAAGGTTTAAGTATAGAAGAAGCGGCAATAGAGGCGGCAAGACTGCGTTTTAGAGCTATTATGATGACGGCATTGGCATTTATTTTAGGTGTTATGCCTATGGTACTTGCAACAGGTGCAGGAGCTCAATCAAGGGTTTCCGTAGGTTCAACGGTATTCGGCGGTATGGTAGCTGCTGCTTCAATAGGTATTATGCTGACTCCTGTTTTCTATGTACTGGTTCAATCACTTGTTGATTCTCTCGGTAAAAAGAAGCAAAACGCATAATGAATATAATGAATATAAGACGGTCTTTTTTATAAAAAAGACCGGTAAGGACAGGAAGTAAAATGAAAAAGAACTTATTTATATTACTATTCTTAATAATAACTTTGCCCGTTTTTGCACAAGATACAACAGAAAATAAAGCGGCAGAAAAATTGGAACCCGTTCTTCTTGAAATGAATGAAAAGGATGTTCAAAAGTCCGAGCAAAAACAGGAAGAAATCAAACCTGTTTTATCCGAAATCGACAAAAAGACAATGAAGGAAATCGATAAGGCTCAAAAAAAGACCTTAAAAAAAGCTAAAAAGGCACATAAGAAAAATAAAAAAGAAATTATCGAAAAATCTGATGATACATCTGTTTCGTCAGTCAACGGCAGTGTTAATACAACTAAAATTATGCAGGTTGATGAATGTGTTAAACTTGCATTGGAAAATCATCCTGCAATATTATCGGCACTTGGTAATGCTGAAATATATAAAAGCAGAATAGCTCAGGCATGGACAAATTATTTCCCGACTTTTTCGGCAGGTGTAAATTATTCAAGAAATGACACTATGATAACAAGTTTTGCTCCGCCTGTTCAGCGATATGATTTATTCTATGTTCCGACTTTATCCGCTAATATGCTTTTATTTGACTTTGGTAAGACAAAATCCGAAGCTGATATCGCAAAAAGAAGTTATGAATCGGCGAAATACGGTTTGGAAACAAGTATAAATACTGTTATATATAATGTAAAACAGGCATATTTTAATTTGTTATTTGCACTTCAACAAGTTAAGGTGTACGAAGAAACGGTAAATGATTACGAATTACACTTACAACAGGCTCAAACTTATTATAAAATAGGTAAAAAACCTAAGATTGACGTATTAACTGCCGATTATAATTTAGGAAAAGCAAAATTAAGTTTGATACAGGCAAAAAATACGTTAAAAATAGCTTATGTAGAGTTGAGTAATGCAATGGGCATGCCTGAATTTTCAGATTATGATGTTGTAGATAATCTTTCAACAAAGGCTTATGATATAACAGTAGAAAAAGCTGTGGATACAGCTTATGAAACAAGCCCCGAATTATTAGCTGCAAAGAAAAAAGCAGATGCGTCAAAAATACTGGTAAGAGCTTCAAGACGTGCATTTACACCTGATATATCGGGTTTTGCATCATATACAAGAGGCGGAAAAAAAGTTGATACTGATGAAGGTTATCAAATTGGAGCACAGATAGGTTATCAGACTGTCAATCTGCTTTTATTAAAAAAACAGGTGGATGAAGCAAAAGCAACATATAAAAAAGATTTAGGCGATTATCAAAACACCAGACAAAATATTTATTTTGAAGTGAAACAATCTTATTTAAATATGACTACTGCACAGGAAAGCATAACCGTTTCAAAATTGTCTATGGAACAGGCAAAAGAACAGTATGATATAGCTTCAGGAAGATATAAAGTCGGTCTGGGCGATGCAATTGAATTAAAGGATGCTGAAACAACATATAGAAATGCTCAATTAGACTATTATAATTCACTTTTAAAATATCATACATCGGCAGCAAATCTTGAACGTTTAATGGGGGTTCCGATGGGAAAATCCGATACTGATTTATTATAAAAGAGGTTATATGGGCATTTTTAAAAAGATTATATATTATTTAAGACTTTTACTTGCACTGGGAATATTCGTTTTAACAATTACGGTCTGTGTAAGTTATTTTAACGGAAGCAATTTTTTAAATATTCCTTTTGATGAAATTAAAAATTATATAATGAATAGCCCTAAAGACTTTGCAATTAAATCTCTGGGGTTGATTGCCATAGTTACATTTGTTATGGGCAGAATTTGGTGTTCGCTTATCTGTCCTCTGGGAACTTTTCAGGAAATCATTTGGCTAGTTTCCCGCAGGGAAAATGAAAAAAGACCAAGTTATTTTTATAAATATATTTTGCTTATAATAACAGTCTTAATTTTATATTTTTTCCATATTCCGATAATAAGTTTTATTATTTCTAATATATCTGCAGTCATTTGGATTGGTTCTGTTTCTCTTGTTCTAATTGCAATATTGACAATATTTAAAGGGAGATTTTTCTGTACTGATATTTGTCCTTTCGGTGCGTTATTCGGACTTATTGCCAAATTTTCAATATTCAGAATACATCAGGGCGAAAATTGCATGTGCTGCAGTATGTGTGAAGAAGTTTGCCCGTCAGGATGTATAGATACCTGTGAAGAACACGTTAATAATGTAACCTGTGTAAAATGTTTAAGATGCTTTAATGCTTGCGGTGAAAACGGAATGAATTACGGAATAAAACTTTTTAAAAGATAATTTATCTTTTAGCACCGTATTTTATAAGAATATTTTCTATATCTTTAAGAATATTGTTTTGAGTTTCATCAGTTTCTTTTATATTAAAAGGTTTCCCTTTTCCTATAAGAAAATAGTTAATATTAATATCAAAAATTTCAGCCAGTTTACACAAAGCATCCTGTGAAAATTTATTTCCGTCAGCTTCTACAGCTGCAATAGCTCCACGGGTTAATCCTATTTTTTTCCCAAATTCTTCTTGAGATAAATCCAAAGCCTTTCTTATTTTTTTTAATCTGCTGCCTTGAGTTGTCATTATTTTCACCTTCTCAAAAAATTTTGGTTTTGTATATTATTGGTTGACTTTTTGTTTGTCGTGCTATACAATATAAACGTAAGTAGAAAAAAGTCATGTAACTGGATTATAACACGAAAACGGCTAAGAGTGCTGTATTTCTTGTTGTGTATTTAAATTATTAAAAGGTGCTGCGTAAAATAGAATGAAAAATATATTAAATTTTTTCAGAAAAGACGGAATAGGAAATCCGCCATGGGATTATTACTTTCTCAAAAACTTAGATGAAAAAGAATACCCGAAGTATTTAGCGAAGTTGTTTTATCTTAATACAGTAGAAAAACTTCCGTTGAAATTTGATTTTAAAAATAAATCATGGATTATTGATAAGAAAAGATGTAAAACATTTAATCAAAAAATTCAGTGGATTAAGTTGTATGGTGTAACTGATTTAATGAGAAAATGTACTGATAAAGTTGCGGTAAGGGATTATGCAGCGGAAAAAAGCGGGAGCGGAATTTCCGTAGAACGGAGTTGCCCAACAACATTTCGATGGCACGAG
>CAJONH010000289.1 GCA_905235825.1 Candidatus Gastranaerophilales bacterium | reverse complement strand
TGTTTTTCGCAATGACAGATATATAGACCCAAAAATATTAATTGAACCTTTATTAAGAAATGATATAAATAAAAATGTAGAGCAAGTACAGGTTTATTGTTTTTTGGGAATACCAAAACTAATATTAAGATTTAATGAAGGAATGAATAAACAAACAACATTGTATGATGAAAAATTAAATATAATCGATGATGTTTTTTCAATGGGAGATATAAATATAAATAAAACTGCCGATGATTTAATAAATCAATCATTTGATTTATCAAAAAAATTATCAAAAGATTTTATGTTTGTACGTGTTGATTGGATGATTTTTAACAAAAAAACTTATTTTGAAGAACTTACTTTTACACCATATTCAGGCTTAAAAAGCAATTTAAATAAAAAAATTAATATTCTTTTGGGGGATTGTTTAAAAAGTAAGAATTAAAATACAAGCCGTTATATTTGCAATATAGGAGAATAAGAATTGAATTACGAAGTAATAGAAAATTTAAGTAATGACAATATAATTGAATTATATGATGATATAGTTACCGGTGTATCTGAAAATAATGAATTTATTTCAGCTGCAAGAACATGTGCATGTATTACGAGAAGACATTATTCTTCTTCTACGTGTTATGCTCAAGGAAGTACTTATTATTTCGAATGTACTTGGTATGCCGGTTCCAATCGAGATTTTAATTATTGCGATACATCATGTCAATCATACTGCAATTCTCCGGGTATTGATTGGCATTTTAACAGCAGCAGTCCTTATAATTACCCTATATGTGTGAGGACATAAATGTTTTAAAACTTAATATTTACGTAGCATGAATGCGGAATTGCAAGCAATTCCGCTTTTTTTAATTCTAAAAAATAAAACTTATGCAGTTAAAGCAAATGCACCGTTTAATTGTTGAGCTTGTTTTTCTTTTGCAATTTCGAGTTCGGATTTACCTATTATTTTTTCCGTAATATGACTTGCCGCATAAGAACCAAACATACCTGCAACAAGACCTGTTGCAGCTCCTATTGCAGTACCTATTCCGGGGAACAATGCCGTTCCTATTGCACTGCCGATTGCAATACCTGCCTGATCACCTATAATAAAACCTGCAGTATCTCCTGCAACTTTTAATGCCGATTTTCCAAGCTGTTTAAATCCCTTTTCGGCACCCAACTCTTTGAAGGTAGGATAAATTTCCGTTACACCTTCAATTACACCTCCAATTACAGCCATAAATGCAACCCCGGGGGATTTAAACATTTTACCTATGCTGAATTTGCTTCCTGCCTTTTGTGTAATTGATTTTTCAGCCTCTGTTATTGTTTTAGTTAACGCTTTTTCTGCATTACCCAATTTCCATTTTGTATAGAAATTTGGACTTACAGCAGCATTAACACTTTTTTGTGCCAATTTCTTTTCCAAATCGGGCATTTTTGCTTTTGCTTCAGTTATATCTTTAATTGTTTGATAAGCTGATTTATTTGTATTAACCGTGCTTAAATAATTACCGAGTCTTTCCGTTAATTTACCTTTTCCATGTATTAAATTTTTAAATGCGTTTTGGGTTGACTCACTTAATTTTTTCATCTCCGGAGTCATTTCCCCTTTTAGTTTTTTATTTCTCCATAAATATTTTGCCAGCGGATAACCTTCAAAGACAGCGGCAGAACCAATTCCCATTGCTGCACACATTTTAAACGAATCACTTTCGTTAGATGCTTGTACACTGCCTGCCTGCCCTGCCGATTTTATTGTGTTTGTCGTATTGTTCTTTAAACTTCCCTGATTACTAATAAGTTCCGATGCAAACTGCCTGTCTAAAGCTGAATTATTACTTACATTACTTACCATGTAATAAATCCTTCCTTACCACTTACTTATTTATATAAAGTATTTTATTTTTTAATAATTTACTTTTTTGCTGAATTTTTCGTTATTTTTATTAATTTTTGTAACAATATTTTTAATTTTTATTAATAAAAATTAAAGAAAAAAAAGAAAAAAACCGATTATATAATCGTGCAGTGTGTATAAAAAATAAAGAGGTCGACTATGAGTGACGATTTTATGAAGACATTTATGAACAATATAAGAACCAGCAGCAAAACAGGTATTGATGTAGAACAAGATAATAATCGCATTGCTTATAATAACTACGGAATCGGAAGTGAAGAAGAAACAGGATATGAAAAATTTGAAAATCCTTTAACAGGTGTAAGTAATTGGTTTAGTTCCGGTCGAATTGAAACTAACAATGATAAAGTAATTTTCGGTCAAAACAAAAATACCGGTACTTCGCCGGATCAAGTAAATATTGAATTTAGTGATGAGCAAATAAGAGCTTTAGGGAACTGGTAAGCAATTCCATTTTTTTATAAAAGCAAAAAGACAATAAATTATATTTATTGTCTTTTTTGTTTTTTTATTGTTTAGTTTTGTATATAAACATTATAAGTTAATAGTATGCTGTAAAATAACAAGGACTCAAGTTGGAAGAATTAAATATAAAAAATTATGCTCATATAGGGGATGCTGTTTATGAGGTTTTCATAAGAGAACATACCATATTCATGACTTCAAATTTAAAAAAACTGCATCAATTAACTGTTCATTTTGTTAATGCAGCTTTTCAAACTGAATTGTTAGAAAAAATTTTTCCGTATTTAAATGAGAATGAACAAGATTTAGGACGCAGAGCAAGAAATATACCGACATCATCCGCAAGAAGAATAGACAGAGCTTTACATTCAAATGCGACATCACTCGAAGTAATATTCGGATATAATTATATACATAATAAAGCACGTTATAACGAGCTTTGCATACTATCGGAAAAAATTATTGATTTTAATTCATTCAGAATATAATATAAAGAAAAGATTAATAAGGGGATAAAAGTGTTAACATTAGGAACAGTTAAAGATGCAGTCAATGTATTATCGGAAGTTGCAAGAAAGACGGATTTAATATTATCTAAAACACTGTTGGAGGGGCATGAAATATATTTGAAATCGGAAAATTTGCAGTTAACCGGTTCATTTAAACTTCGTGGAGCATATTATAAAATATCAAAATTAACAGATGAACAGAAAGCAAAAGGAATAATTGCATGTTCAGCAGGAAACCATGCACAGGGAGTTGCACTTGCAGCACAGAGAAACGGAATTAAAGCATCAATATTTATTCCCGCTACAGCACCTATATCAAAAGTTGAAGCGACAAGAAAATACGGTGCAAAAATTATGCTTATAGACGGTGTTTATGATGATGCATATAAAGCAGCCTGCGAATATCAAAAAGAAACAAACGGTGAATTTATTCATCCTTTTAATGATGAAGATGTTATAGCCGGTCAAGGTACTATCGGATTGGAAATTTTAGAACAATTACGTGATGTTGATTCAGTAATTGTTCCGATAGGCGGAGGCGGACTAATTTCGGGAATTGCATTTGCAATTAAGCAGGTAAAACCCGATTGTAAAGTTTATGGTGTACAGGCTCAAGGTGCAGGAAGTATGTATCAATCGTTTTTAAATAAAAAGATATTAGAGCTTCCTCACGTTAATACCTTTGCCGATGGAACAGCCGTTAAAAAACCGGGGGATTTGACATTTGATTTATGTATGAAATATGTTGATAATATTGTTACGGTTACGGATGATGAAATTGCATCAGCTATTCTTGCTTTAATGGAACGCCAAAAGCTGGTTGCTGAAGGTGCAGGTGCACTAAGTGTTGCTGCTGCGATGTTTGGAAAACTTCCCATAGCAAACAAGAAAACCGTTTGTATTGTTTCAGGCGGTAATATTGATGTTAATATTCTTTCAAGAGTTATAAACAGAGGTTTGTTAAAATCGGGAAGATTATGCCATTTAACAATAGAGTTACTTGATAAACCGGGACAGTTAAAAGATGTTTCTGCAATAATAGCTGATTTGGGAGCAAATGTAATAAGAGTAAGACATAATCAAGGCGGTCAAAATACTGATATTAATGATTGTTTCTTAAAAATATCAATGGAAACAAGAAATGCCGCTCATTTTGAACAAATAAAAAATGCTCTTACGGAAAAAGGATACAGAATTACTGCAAATGAACAGTAAACGATTATAGCGAATGGATGCATCCATTCGCTATACTTATCCCAGCATTTTTAAAGAGTGAGATGAACTTCTTCTTTCAAGTTCTAATTTTTCTCTATATTGAGAAATTTGAGCTATTTTAACATTTATTCCTTTTCCAAAACTTGGAATACTATAATCAATATTATTTATTGATTTAAAATAATATTGACCTTTTTTTTCATCTTTACCTGATTGAAGAACTTTTCCTGTTTCTGCAATCAAGTCTTTTGCTTCTTTATTTTTTATATAATTTTTGTCAAAAGCAACAATAGCACAAGTTGCACAAAAACCATTATTTTTATTAAAATCATTTTGCCATGATTTTATTCTGGATATATTCGCAGTTTTATCATATTTATCAATTAAATATTCATCCAGCTCATTTTTTTCTTTTTTGCTTAAATTTAAATTTCCGTATGAATTACATTT
>CAJONH010000288.1 GCA_905235825.1 Candidatus Gastranaerophilales bacterium | reverse complement strand
AATATAAAGCCCCTGCCATACTGATGTTACATAACAAAGCCACGTAACATCTTTACCTGCCGCCATTGAAGTTAAACCGCCTGCTATTATACCGCAGGTTGATGCAAGAACAACAACAAAAGGCATCATTATCACACCTGCAAGAACTCTCGGTAAAAATAAATATTTAAACGGAGATACTTTTAAGCTGTTCATTGCGTCAATCTGCTCTGTTACCCTCATAGTGGCAAGTTCACTTGCCTGTGATGAACCAATCATTGAAATAATGGCAAATCCCGACATAATTACACCTATTTCCCTGACCATTGTCAGAGCAACAAGAAGTCCTATAAAATCTTTTCCGCCTTGTTTTACAAGTTCGGGGGCAACCTGCATTGAAAGTATAACAGCCGTCATTATAACTATAGATAAAGTTATCGGCAGTGAATCAACAGCAAAACGTGATGATTGTTCCATTACCTGCTTGAAATTTATTTGGAATGTAAATAAATATTTTATTACTTGAATTAATCTGTAAAAAATTGTTCCAAAAGTTTCAAGAAACTCTCTTATATGATTTAAAACCATAAGAGCAATTTTATAAGTTATTGTCTGCTGTAGAAAAAAACGTACCTTATACATATTTATATTTTACAATAAAAAATCAGTAATTATAATATAACCAAATAAAAATATTTTAGCTCTTGTTAATAATGTCCTAAAATTTTTTTGTAGTATAATTATTCTGAAATAAGGAAATGGGTGAAAACTATGTGGGATTATACGGAAAAAGTTATTGATCATTATAAAAATCCAAGAAATGTCGGGTCAATAGAAGATGCTGATGCAATTGGCGAAGCAGGTTCACTTTCCTGCGGAGATATGTTGAAACTTTACCTGAAAGTTGACAAAAACGGTATTATTACGGATGCAAAATTTCAAACATTCGGATGCGGCAGTGCCGTTGCAAGTTCCAGTATTTTAACTGAAATGGTAATAGGTAAGCATATTGATGAAGCAAGAAAAATTACAAATAAACAGATAGTTGATGCTTTGGGCGGTTTACCTCCCGAAAAAATGCACTGCTCTGTTATGGGGCATGAAGCATTGGAAGCGGCTATTTCAAATTATTATAACGAAGAAATAACTATCCCCTCCGATGATGAAATCGTTTGTCATTGTTTTGATATTTCAAAAACTTTTCTTGAAACGGAAATAAAAAATAATAATCTGAAAACGCTTGAAGATGTTATTAATTATACTAAAGCAGGCGGTGCATGCGGAAGGTGCCACGGCAAAATTAAGGAAATTCTTGATAATATTAATAAACCTCAACCGAAAGCGGAAAAATTAACCAATACACAAATGATAATAAAAATTAATAATATTATTGAAAAATATATTTCTCCCGAACTCAGAAAAGACGGCGGTGATATTGAACTTATTGATGTTGACGGAAATAAAATAAAAGTTAAATTATCGGGAAGATGCGGTGTGTGCAACCGTTCTCAATTGACTTTAACTCATTTTGTTGAAGCAACTTTAAAAGAACACGTAGATGATAATATAGAAATAATTCAGGTGTAATATGACTGACAATAAAATTATATATTTGGATAATAATGCTACAACTAAAGTCGATGAATTAGTTGTTGAGGCTATGCTGCCTTACTTTTCACAATATTACGGCAATCCTTCAAGTATGTATGAACTGGGCGGACGTAATTCAAAAGTTGTTAAAGAAGCCAGAGAACAAATTAAAGAATTTTTTGGTGCAAAATCAAGCAAAGAAATTTTCTTTACTGCATCAGGAAGTGAAAGTGCTAACATGGCTATCCGTGGTGTTTTATCCGGAGATAAATCAAAAAATCACATTATTACAACAAAAGTTGAGCATCCATGTGTATTAAATGTATATAAGCAGTTGGAAAAAGAAGGTTACAGCGTTACTTATGCCGGTGTTAATGCTTCGGGTGAAGTAAATACCGATGAAATATATAATGCTGTTAATGAAAAAACAGCTCTTGTTTCTTGTATGTATGCAAATAATGAAACAGGAGCAATATTCCCAGTTAAAGAAATAGCAGAAAAAGTAAAAGAAATAAATCCTAAAACAAAAGTTTTTGTAGATGCAGTTCAGGCGGCAGGCAAAATAGAACTCAATGTAAAAGATACAATGATTGATATGATGGGAATTTCAGGTCATAAATTTCACGCTCCCAAAGGAATAGGTGCATTATATGTCAATTCCTCAACGCTGATAACCCCCTTGATAATAGGCGGACATCAGGAAAGCGGAAAAAGAGCAGGAACGGAAAATGTTCCTTCAATCGTAGGTATGGCAAAAGCTGCTCAACTCTCACAAGAAGCTCTTTTATACGAATCAACGGAAGTAAAACGATTAAGAGATAAATTGGAAAAAGGATTATTATCTAAAATATATAATGCAAGATTAAATTCCTCGGCACAAAAGCGTGTTCCAAACACAACAAATATAGGGTTTGAATATATAGAAGGCGAATTAATTCTTTTAAATATGAATGATTACGGTATTTGTGCAAGTTCAGGAAGTGCATGTACGTCGGGAAGTTTAGACCCCAGCCACGTATTAAAAGCAATGGGTGTGCCGTTTACCGCACTGCACGGAAGCATTCGTTTCAGTTTAAGCCGTTATACAACTGAAGATGAAATTAACTATACATTGGAAAAAATGCCGAATATAATTGAAAAATTGGCTAAAATTTCCCCCTATCAAAAAGAATTAAAAGAGTTAAAAGAACGAAAAGGAATGTAGCTCCATAAATTTGTTATATACAGGTTGATTTGCTTATACTCCGGTTTCACGCAAACATGCGGTTATATATTGCCCGAGCAAATTTCGTTTATCACGAAATTTGGGAGTGGTGGCTTTAAAAAGTGCAAAATCGGATTAGATGAACAACAGTGGCAATTGTTTATTCAAGATACATCAATGAACGGAACTGGGCTTTCTAAGAACGCAAATGCATTTAATCGACCATTTCTTCAAGGGCTGCAATTTTCATTTTAAGTATATCGGGCTTTTTGCCTGTCCATATTTCAAATGCTTTTGCACCTTGATAAATGAGCATATCAAGCCCTTGAACAGTCCTTAAACCATTCTTTTTAGCCAGCTTAATAAGTTTTGTCTTTAAAGGATTATAAACAATATCATAAACGCAGGCATCTTTATGCATAGTCTTTATAAGTTTTTCGCTCACGCATGAGGTGTTGGGCGAATTACTTTTCATTCCGACAGGAGTAGTATTTACGAGCATTTTGTAGTTTTCAAGAGAATACATATTTTCCATTTGAACACAATTAATTTTTACATCAGGGAAATTATTTCTAATATTATCTGCCATATCAGAAGCATTTATAATATTTCTTACATAAAAATCAATTCTATCAACTTTTAAGAGCGATAAACCTACACCAACGGCACGTGCAGCACCGCCTGCCCCTAAAACCGCAACGGGTTTACCTTTCAATTCCTTTCGTAAATCAATCGGTATAGCTTCTAAAAATCCGTAAACATCGGTATTATATCCTGCCATAGAAAAATCTTCGTTAATTTTTATTGTATTAGCACTTCCTGCCACATTTGCAACATTATCCACACTTGAAAGAAAAAGTGTTATAGGTACTTTCAAAGGAATAGTAACGTTAAATCCCTGAAAACCTTTTGAACGTAGATATTTGACCCGTGTTACAAGGTCTTCTTGCTGTGTTTCCATTAATTCATAAGTACCTTCAAGCCCGACAGATTTTAAAGCCGCTTCTTGAATAACTTTTGACATTGAATGCGACAGAGGGTATCCTATTAAACCTAACTTATAAGCCATTATTCTTCTTCCAATTCTTTAGAAAATGTACATTTTTTATTACTGCATACGAGTTTTTGTTCTTTTTTTGTTATCTTTTTAACAAGAATATTTCCGCACTCCGGACATTTTTCGTCAACGGGTTCATTCCAAGAAACGAAATCGCAATTTGGATATGCACTGCATCCGAAAAATATTTTTCCGTATTTTGATTTTTTATATACAATTTCACCGTTTCCGCATTTTGGACATTTTACACCTGTTGATTTTATAATTCGTTTTCGGTGTTTACATTCTTGATTAGTACATTCCAAATATGGTCCGTAAGGTCCTGTTTTTTGTATCATGGGTGAATTGCACTTTTCACATTTTTCGTCAGTTTCTTTGGGGGCTTCCTGAACGGTTCCGTCTTTATTTAAAGGAAGCATTGTTTTACATTCGGGATATTTACTGCACCCTAAAAACTCAGTACCGAAACGGCTTGTTCTTACAACCATTTTACTTCCGCAATTAGGACAAACGGTATCCGATTCAATTAATACTCTTGTCATATTTTGCTTTGCATTAGCAACTGTTTCTATAAACGGGGTATAAAAGTCTTTTATGACTTCATTCCATTTTAACTTATCTTCCGCAATTTCATCCAGCTTTGTTTCCATATTTGCCGTAAACTTATAATTCATAATATCTTTAAAGTGTTCGATAAGCTGTTTACAGACAGTCATCCCTAAAGCTGTGGGAGCAAGTGCTTTTTCCAATTTTTCAACATAATTTCGCTGTTGAATTTTTGAAATAATCGGAGCATAAGTACTCGGTCTTCCTATTCCATGTTCTTCAAGTGCCTTAACAAGAGATGCTTCAGTAAATCTTGGAGGAGGACTTGTAAAATGCTGTTTGGGTTCAACTGATTTTAATTTTAAATTATCTCCTTCTTTTAATTCGGGAATTTTAGATAAATCTTCCTTATCGTCTTCATCGGTATATAACTTTAAATAACCGTCAAAAGTTACTTTACTTACACCTGCTTTAAAGAGACAGTCACCTGCTTCAATATCGACGGTTGTATTTTTAACGGAAGCATTTTCCATTTGAGAAGACATAAACTTTTCCCAAATAAGTTTATATAACTGATATTGTTCGTTTGTTAAATACTGTTTAATGCTGTCGGGTGTTCTTTCAATATAGGAAGGTCTTATAGCTTCATGGGCATCCTGCACGTTTTTTGATTTTTTTACATAATTGTTGGGAGTTTTAGGATAATATTCTTCACCGTAATTATTAATAATAAAATCTTTTGCGGCAGCTTGGGCATCATCCGATACACGAACGGAATCGGTTCTCATATAAGTAATTAAACCGACAGGGCCGTCAGAACCTATTTCAATACCTTCATACAATTTTTGAGCAATCTGCATTGTTTTGGAAACTCCGTAGCCGAGCTTATTGCTTGCAGCACGCTGTAGTGTTGATGTTATAAATGGAGCTGTAGGTTTTCTTTGGGTATTTCTTGTTGTTATTTTTGAAACAGTATACTTACGGCTCTTTTCATTCAGGTAATCAACTATTTTTTGAGCTTCTTCTTCATTTTTAATATCTGTTTTTTCATTTTTATATTTTGCAAGCTCTGCCGTAAATTTAGATTTATCTTTCAGCAAATCGGCACTGATTGTCCAATATTCAACAGGAGTAAACGCTTTAATTTCATCTTCACGTTCACAAATCATTCTAAGAGCAACACTTTGTACTCTGCCTGCACTAAGATGGTAATTTTTCATTTTTTCCCATAAAACAGGGCTTATTTTATAACCTACAAGTCTGTCTAAAATCTGTCTTGTCTGCTGGGCTTTTACTCTGCTCATATCTATTTCACGAGGATGCTCAACAGCATACTTGACGGCTTTTGGTGTAATTTCATTAAATTCTATTCTCTGAACTTTACTTTCAGGCACATTTATGACTTCATTAACATGCCATGCTATTGCTTCTCCTTCACGGTCAGGGTCGGATGCAAGATAAACTTTATCAGCCTTTTTTGCAAGGTCACTCAGTTTTTTAACAACCGCTTTTTTTTCGGGTATTACTTCAAAAGTCGGAATAAAGTCATGTTCAACATCAAATCCTAAAACCTTTGGCGGAAAATCTCTTATATGTCCGTAACTTGCCTCTATATCGTAACTGCTGCCCAAAATTTTTTTTATTGTTTTAGATTTTGCCGGTGACTCGACTATTACAAGTATTTGCTCTTTTTTCTTTGCCATATTATTATTCTTCCGATTTATTTTCTTTCCTTCGGAATTTATAAAAAATCCTAACCTTGATAATCTTAACATTAAATCATTAATATTCAAACTGATTTTTTAATTTACATATAATTTCAGCAAATAATTTTATGTTTGTTTTTTATATCGGCTGTAAGGAAAGAAGGAATATATAGATGCTGTTATTAAATAATATACAGGCAAACAATTATTTTTTTAAAAATTCAGTTGCCGGTCATAATAACAAATATGAAAATTTAAATAATTTTTCCAATATAAATTTCGGAAACAGAAACAATAATTATGATGATATTTTTATCCCGTCAACAACATATCTTGATAATATACAGGAAACAAATACAAACAATAATGTAATAATTATTCCCGATATAAGAGAAACAGATGAAACTGTAAATACTAATAATTCACAATTAACAAAGACAGTCTGTGAATTAAAAAATCCTGAAATAATAAAAAAAGAACTAAATAAAAATTATGGAATAGAAATAGCTTCAAATATAAAAAATCCCGAATTATTATCAAATATACAAAATGCAGTTGAAGACTTTTGTAAAATATCAAATTCAAAGAAATTATTTAAAGGACTGAAAATTGGCGATAAATGTACCGGTAATGTGCCTTCCTCCGTTAATATAAATGAATTTTCAAAAAAAGTAAGAATTGAATATAATCAAAATTTTGATTGGTCAAAACTTAAAGATTATACTCAATCTAAATATGATGAAGGTAAAATATGTTCAAATAACCCTAAGTATTATTTATATGAACCTTTAGCTTCATATTTGCTGCTTAACGGAAAAAATTTGACTAAAAAAGATTTAAATAAAAATCTAAAAGATGAATTTAACAGCGATTTGAATAATAAAAATTTAACACAAAGTGAAAAATTTAATATAGCAAGAATGCAGGAACGTTTTTATGCTTTAAAACAAAGATTTTCAAGTTCAGACAATTTATATGACATTCTAAAATCATATATTACCGTGAAAATGTGTGAGGAGAGAATACCAAAAGACTGTGATATATTATTTAATTTAGTAAAAAGCAGACTTGGTACGGATGTAAATTTAAAATATCCGGAAGTAAAATCTCCCGAAAAAACAGACCGGAAATTTTCTTCCGTAGAACATGCAAAGTCATATTTATTAAAAAAATACGGAATAGAAGCTGATTTGCCCAATTTAAATTATGCAAATTCCTGTGTTGAAGCAGTAGAAGATTTAACACAGGCATTGGATGACGAAACATTTTTCAACGGATTAAAAATAGAAACAAACGGCAAATATATGGAAGATAAAAAAACGTTTGGAATGGTGGTTCCATATAAAAGAAATTCAAATAATGAGTTTGAAAGAATGGATAAAATACTTTCACCAATACAGGCTCCTCAATTATGGGAAAAATTAAAACAATGTCCGAAAGATGATTTTAAAGCTGAAATAGAACTTAATCCCGAAATATTTTCGGAGGAAAGAGCTGAAAATTTATATAATAACGGCGGATCAGCCGCAAGTAATATAAAAGGATTATTTACACACGAATTATCACACTATATTGCAGCAAAATCTAATCCGTATAATTTCTTATATGCGACAGCTTTATTTTTCAGCAATGAAGAAACCCTTAATGCTGCTTACCGTGTGAGCAGTTATGCTGCAACGGAAGATGCTAACGAATATTTGGCAGAATATATAACGGGAAGAATGAGCGGACAAAAATATCCCGAAATTGTAAATAAACAATTTTATAATATTTGGGATACGTATTTTAAAACAAATATTAATTTTCCTGACATGACTTAATAATAAAAAAACTTCCTTAATACACTTAAGGAAGAAAAATTAGTAAAAGAGACATCACTGACATTATGGCATGCCGTAAAAAAAACGTCCAATAACATGCCGTAATCAAGATAATAAACATTAAATTATTCGGATAAAGAAGAATTTTATATGTAATAAAAAAGTTAAAACCCTTTTAAATAAAGACTTTTTTTAATTATACTTATTACACTTATTTAACTTTTGTAAAAATATTTAATAAATATTAAAAAAATAAGCAAATTTATCTTTTTATTCTGTTTAATAAAATAGTGAAGTGGTAAGTTAATTTGGGAATTCTATGCAAATAAACAATGTAAATACGAATTTTCCTATTCAAGCAAAAACAGAGTCGAACAACAATAATAAAAAGAACACATCATTTAAGGGATTGGATTCCTTTTGTCTGAGTGTTGCAAATACAATTGAAACAGGCGGGTTAGTTGTTTCTTTCACTCTGCAGGATATGCTGGGAACAAATCTTCCCCGTCCTTTTATGGGGTTAAGACGAAATAAAGAAGAAAATCATGGAGAAGTTAACAAAAGTTTTGCTGCAAAAGAAGCAGTAAGAGAATTTTTAACCGGTCCAAGCATGTTTGCAATTCCTTATTTTATGCTGAAAGCAGGAAAAGGATTTTTGGGAAATCATACCGATATGTTCGGTAAAGCATGCGAAGTTCCTTCTAAATTTATTGAATCTTTCAGAGATATTCAATCGGATAATGCTGTTAATAAAGGTATTCTTCCTGACAAGCAAGAATTTTATAAAAGTACTTTTGCCGAAATGATAAAAAATGCAAAAGGTGAAACGAATATTTCAGAAAATACCGCAAAAAAAGCTGAAGAATTTGCTCAGCGTCTTTCCTGCAGTTCTGCCGATAAAAATCAATTAAAGAAAACAATAACAAATTTATCTGAAGAATTTGCGGAAATTTCAAAAGCTAATTCATCCAATGCGGTTCATGCCGATTTTACAACCGCCAAATTATCTGAAAAAGTTACTGCACCCTTTTCAAAAACTATTGAACACATGATGTCTTATGCTGATGATGTAGTTGAAAAAACAAAAGGAAAATCGGCAGAAGAAGGTAAAGAATTAATTGAAACACTTTCAAACAAAAAAATAGTAGGCAGATTTGCACTTAATATTGCTATGTATTCTGCAGTTATGGGATTTCTTCAAGTTATTCCAAAATTGTATAATAATGCTGAAGGCAAACAGAATGCGGGACTTAAAGGCTTAATGAAGGATGCAACCTTTAATGATAAAGAATTAAATGCAAAAGAGAATAAAAAACATTTAATAAATAATAAAAATAAATCAAATCCTTCCTTCGGCTCAATGGCTGATATGGCAAAAGCAGTTACAGGAAAAGGAAATGTCGGTAAATTTGCCGATATGATGGAATTTGACGGATGTAATGTATCATTTACACCTTTAGCGGGTATCATGGCAGGCGGTATTATGTATCCCAGAGTAAAAAATGCCAAAGATAAATACGATAAAGAAGAAATTATAAGACGTGATGCAATAACCTGTGTTGTTATGTGTGTCGGTGAAAAAATATTAAGAAAAGGCTTTTCTAAAATTAATGAAGCAACCTCCGGTCTTGTATTAGCTGCAAAAGGACAGGATTATAAAGATAAAAGTCTTCCCGGAAAGATATTTGACTATTTAAAACCTGTTAACGGTATTCAAATACTTTCTTCCGAACAAATCAGAGCTAAATACAGCAATATAGATAAGTATAAAGACGGCGTTAAAGGGTTTTGTGATTTTATATCCGAACAAGGCGGTGATTTGGGTAAATTATTCGGGTTAACCGATAAATCAAAGGCGATTGTAAATGATTTATTAAAAGCTGAAAATACCGATATAGCATCGGCTGATAATAAAACAATAACAAAAGTTATCGGTAATCCGAAAAATGCAGATAAAGTTAAAGAACTTGCCGATTTGTTCCATCCGACAGAGAGAACCCCTATAACAAACCGCTCTTTCTTCGATAAAATTCTTAACAGAACTGAAGAAATCAAGGATAATCCGTGGGTAAATAAAGCCAGAACATTGAATGCCCGTTTTACAACGCTTTCAGTTCTTGTACTGGTTCCTGTATTTTTAGGCTTTATGCTTCCTGCTATTAATGAAAAATCAACAAAAAAACGTATAAATGATGAAAAAAATATAAATTCAATGAATAATACAAATAATTCATCAAGCAGAACCAATTTTGATTACATGAATAAAATGAAAAAAAGCCCTGTATTCGCAGATATGGAAAAATTTGCAAAATAATTACATACAAAACAATAAAAAGGCCCTTGAATAATAGTCAAAGAGCCTGAAAATTACCTTACCATACCTTATTAATAAAAAAACTTATATAAGAAAAGGCATCGTAATTAAACTTTTTATTTTTTATATATACATAACTTCCTGCATAGCATTAAACCATGCATTTGATAATATATCATAATTCCCTCTTATATAAATAAAGTATAAATTCAATGAAAAATTGACCGTTTTTTCATTTTTTTTCTTAATAGATTTTAATACTTGACATTTTATAGACATTTGTCTATAATAAAAATATGTTAACCGAAAAGCAAAAAATATTCTTTGAAAAATTGAAAGAAACATACGGACAAGAGGTTCTGCCGAGTTTTGAGCAGATAGCAAAGGATTTCGGGTTTAAACATAAAAATTCGGTTTGGCAGTATTTTAATAAACTGAAAGATGAGGATTTAATTCAGGAAAAAAATAACAGATTTTATATTAATAAAGAATTATTCGGTGCTATTTTATTTTCATCCGTAGTAAAAGCGGGTTTTGCATCTGTTGCGGATGATTATGTAGAAAAAAGAATATCACTTGATGAAAGTTTTAATATAAATAGTCCGTCTACATTTTTGTTCACGGTTTCCGGTGATTCAATGATAAACCTCGGAATTTATGAAGGAGATAAGGTGATTGTAAAAAAAACAAATTCTGCAAGAGATGGTGATATAGTAATTGCCTTTATCGACGGGGGCTATACATTAAAAACATATAGAAATAAGCAAGGAAAAATATGGCTTGAACCTGCTAATGAAAATTATCCGAATTTATATCCAAAAGAACAGCTTGTTATTTTTGGTGTAGCACAAGGAATAGTACGTAAATTATAAATTCATCGAAAAGATGATAAAAAAGAATTCTTCTTATATATAATGCGGGGATAATAAATCCTCCCTTAATCCCCGCAAATTTTATTAGAGGTATGGTTTATGAAAGAAAAAATAATAGGACTTGTTGACGGAAATAATTTTTTTGCAAGCTGTGAAATCTTAATGAATCCTTCTTTAAAAGGCAAACCCGTATGTGTTTTAAGTAATAATGACGGGTGTGTAATTGCACGTTCTTATGAAGCAAAAAAACTTGGAATAAGAATGGGAATGCCATATTTTATGGCAAAGCGAGAATTTCCAAAAGCCGTATATTTAAGCAGTAATTTCGGACTCTATCACGATATTTCCATGCGTATGATGCAAATTTTAAGAAATTATACCGATAAACTTGATATATATTCAATTGATGAAGCATTTTTAGATTTAACAGGCGATGATGAAATATTCGGCATGAATTTTAATGAACTAGCAAAATTAATAAGGAAGGATATAGAAAATAATTTAGGATTAAGTGTTTCTGTCGGAATAGCAAATTCAAAAATTTTAGCAAAACTTGCGGCACAAAAAGCGAAAGATAAGCAGATTTTCAGTTATGTAATAGAAAAACATTTAATAAAAAATGAAATTGAAAATATTCCTGTCGAGGAAATTTGGGGTATCGGTAAAAATATTGCCCATAGTTTAAGAGCTAATGGTATTTTTTATGCGGATGAAATTTTATTAAAAAACGATGAATTTTATAAAAAGAACTACGGGAAAAAAGGTTTAGAACTAAAGTATGAATTGGAAGGAATAAGTGTAATTCCCCTGACGGGAATTATTGAAAAACCGAAATCAATACAAAGAACAAGGGCTTTTCCCGAATTTACAAAAGAAAAACAATATATAACAGCAGAACTTGCCATGCATTTGCATAACGTATGTAAAAAATTAAGGGAGAATAATCTTGAGGCATGTTTTATATCAGTAATGCTCAGGACGAAAGATTTCAGAGTTTTTGGCAGGGAATTAAAACTGGATTTTTATACAAACAGTGAATTAATACTGGTAAAATACGTAAAAATTTTATTTGAAAGTATATATAGATCAGAAATAGTCTATAGAGCATCAGGTTTATACGCAGGCGGATTACGTGATATTGAACGGATACAAATGACTTTATTTGATAATAAGAATGAAAATAAAGCAAAAAATCTATCAAAAGTAATGGATAAACTTGAAGATAAATACGGGAAGAATATAATAACATTAGGTCAAACGGGAATAAAAGAAATAGGAAATAAGCATAAACGAAAAATGGGATTAGTATGAATATATAAAATTACAGAAAAAACAAATAATTGTCTTGCAATTTTTTTTTCTTCTTAATATAATATATTTGCACAAGAGATAAAACCAAATAGAACAGATTTTACAAAATGTGCAGTCAATTAAATATAATGGGATCGTAGCTCAGTTTGGTTAGAGCGTCTGCCTGTCACGCAGAAGGTCGCGAGTTCGAGCCTCGTCGGTCCCGCCATTT
>CAJONH010000287.1 GCA_905235825.1 Candidatus Gastranaerophilales bacterium | reverse complement strand
CTTTAAAATATAAAGAGCTTGAACAAATTACAAAAATTCTTGAATATAAAATTGATTTTGTTGATTTGATTAATAATTAATTTTTGTCCTCTTTCTGTTCTCGCTGGTTGTTTTGATTTGTCGGCACTTATGAAAAATATTTTGTCTATACTCCGGACATATTTGGACACAAAAAGGACAAATCGGACTTTTTAAAATACGAATATCAAGTAACTTCCGACCTTGAAAATTCAAACGCACAGCCAGTTTTGCCTAAAACCGTCACAAAAATCCACAACAAAATGTCCTGTAAAAATATAATATAATAATCATTTGAAGCGTAAACAATTAACTGAGGTGAAAAATTGCAAATATAATAATAAAGCTAAAAAATTGGAAGTATCTGCGTTTGATACTTCCAACAAATTGGTTGCGGGAGCCGGATTTGAACCAACGACCTCCGGGTTATGAGCCCGACGAGCTACCAGACTGCTCTATCCCGCGATAAGTACATTAATATTATTATCCAAGCAAACAAAAAAATCAAGTCATAAACAAAATTTATCATTAATAAAATTTTGCATTATTTATTTATTCCAAATTTATATCTAAAAGTTCTTTAATTGAAGTATTTAAAGCACCGACAATAATATAATGCCCGAGCAAATTTCGTGATAAGCCCGAAGGGTGTGAACGAAATTTGCTCGGGCATACTATGTCTGCAAGTTTCTCTTGTGAAATATTCGCTACGCTTCTTTTTTATTTTATATTAATTGCAAGTTTTTTAATATTTTATTATTTAAACTTATATTTTTATTCATACTTAAATTATGAAGTTTGCATCATATTTCTACTACATACAAATAGAAACATATATTGCCACAAATGAATAATAATTATATAATGTATACTTAATAGGAATTGGAGGTATTTATGAAAAGATTTTTATCTGTTTTTGCACTTTTTGTTATTGGTGCTATGTTTATGCCAAAAGCTGATGCTTTTGAACCATGGGGTTTTGCCATTTACAACGGAACAAAAGAGCCTGCTGATTATGCAATACCCGGTGCAACATTAGGAACAAAAACCGGTACAGCAGCTTGCAGAACCGTTATGGGCATTGTTAATTGGGGAGATTGTTCTATTAGAGCTGCTATGAAAGACGGTAAAATTTCAAAAGTTACATCTGCCGATTGGGAGAAAAAATATATTGTTGTATATGGAGTAAAAACACTCAGAGTACACGGTAATTAAAATTACATTTTGATATTAGAAAAAAGGCTTTTATATAAATATAAAAGCCTTTTTAATTTTTATTATAATCTTTTGAAATAAATATACCGGCAATTAGCATAATTATTAAAGAAATATAGAAATTAATTCCGGGTTTTTCTCCTAAAATTAAAAGACTAAATATAACGCCAAAAAATGGAGCAGTAGAAAAATATGCGGCTGTTTTAGCAGCTCCCAGATGATTTTGAGATTTTATATACATGGCAACGCTTAAACCATAAGACAAAAAACCCATTAAAATTATTATAAAAAGCCATATAAATGAAGGGAAATGTTCTCCAAACATTAATGCAATAATCAAACTTCCGATTCCCGAAAACAATCCTTTTATAATAGTGATTTCCTGAGTATTTTTACTGCTAATCATTTTAGTGCAATTATTTTCAGCTCCCCAGCAGACATAAGAAGCTATAACAAGAATTGAGCCGAGTGAAAAATCAAGACTTCCCTCTCCTTCAAATGTTAAAATCATTCCTGCTGATATTATCAAAATAATTGCTGTCCATAATTTTTTTGAAATATATTCTTTAAAGAATATAAGTGCAATAATAGAAGTAGACGCTATTTCACAATTGCTTAGTAAAGAGGCATTTGCACTGTTTGTTAATGAAATTCCGTTCATTAATAAAATTATTGCGGTTATATCAAGAATAACCATAGCTAATGTATAGGGGAGTTCTTTTTTTGTTAAAGGTTCATTTATATTTTTACCCAGTGCAAATTTATTAAAAAGATTATAAAGCCCCAGCCCAATACCTGCACCTAAATAAGTAAAAGCAGCCAACATAACGGGCTGTACATCATTTTGTAATATTATTTTTGAAATGGGAATACTAATCCCGTATAATACAGCAGCAATTAATATTATGTATATTTTTTTATTCATCAAATTTAATCACTCTTAAAACAGGATTTGGGTATGGTCTTTTTCCTGCACCGTTTCCGACAGATTGTATTATAAGTGTTTCCGGTAACTTTTCGCCGGTGAATAACGCTGCAGCAATTGCGGCTCCCGTGGGAGTAATCATTTCTCCGTCATTATCGGTTATTTTTAACGGTAATTTGTATTTTGAAGCAATTTCACAAACAGCAGGAACAGGCACATTCATTAATCCGTGAGCACATTTGACACATCCCGAACCTTCCGTAATAGATTTAAAATATACTTTTTCAGGTTTTAAATCATCAAAAAGTACGGAAAAAGCAACAATATCGGCAATAGAATCAATTGCCCCCACTTCATGGAAATGAACATCATTAATATCCTTTCCGTGAACAGAGGCTTCTGCCTGTGCAACAATTTTAAAAATTTTTTTTGCAAGATTTTTAGCATTATCGGTTATATCTGCATTTTCTATTATACTGTTTATATCTTCAAGATTACGGTGTTCATGGCTGTTATGGTTCACGTGTTTTTGGTGTTGATGATGATTTTTGTCATGTTCATGTTCTTTTTTATTTAAAATAACATTGAAATCAGTTGCTTTAATTGTATTAACAAAAACATCTTTTATTTCATAAGAAAATTCATTATTTAAATTTAAAGAAAAAAGAGCTTTTTCAAGTTTTTGTCTGTCAGCCCCCAAATCCAATAATGCAGCAACAGACATATCTCCCGAAATGCCGTTTGCACATTCAAAATATAAGTTACTCATAATTTATCTCCCTTGTTTATTTTATAAACAGCATAACTTAATTGTCAAATTAAAAAGTAGAAAATGATTTTACAAAAGACTTAAAATGTAATAATATAAGAGTATGAGAAATGAGATAACCGTTAATAAAGAATTTTATATTATATCAAGAAGTATAGACAATGCCGATATATGTACGGTTATTGAAGTTTGTGATGATTGTTTTAAAGTAAGACTCAAAAATAAACGTAAGTATGAAATAGATGAATCTGTCGAATTTTTTACAATGACACCTGACGGACAATTATATTTTGAAACAATAGTAAAAGAAACAAATAATAACGATATTTTATCGATATGGTTTCCAATGTCGTCAAAATATCTTCAAAGGCGTGAATATTCAAGAATACATACAAATACCGATATAGTTCTAAATCATAACGGAAATTCAATAAAGGCAAAAGCGTCAAATATCAGTGCCGGCGGATTAAAGGTTATAACACAAGAACAGCTGGAACTTTTAAAAAATTATAAAATGACATTAACAATTGAGAATAAAGAAATAAAAACGGAATTTCAACCGATAAGAATAGAAGCTGTTGAGAGCGGATTTATTTCTTCGGGAAGATTTAGCAATTTAAGTAATTATGACAGGATTGCACTTGTTCAATATTGCTTTAGAAAACAAATAGAGGATAACACTATTTAGTTCTATTACAATTGTATCTTAGATGTATCAGTAAGTTCCGATATTGTAGTATCAAAAGCAGCAGCAATTTTTAAAAGCATATAAGCTGTCGGTGAATTTTCATTCCGCTCAATAGCACCTACAGTATTTTTATTAATTTGAGCAAAATCAGCCAATTGTACCTGCGACCAATTTCTTTTTGTTCGTTCCATTTTGATTTTTAAACATATTTTTTTATGTATTTCATCTATTTTATTATTCATAGAAACCATTATAATAGTTGACAAAAACTTTATAGACTGATATATTGGTATAAAAAACTAAAATATCGGTTAAAAATTTTGACGAGATTGAATTGTGAACATAATGTATAAGTTTTTAAAAAAAGATAGTATATGTGAACCGCCGTGGGAATATGACTTTCTTGTTAATCTTCCCGAAAGCGAATACCCAAAGTATCTTGCAAAAATTTTTAATTACAGAACAGGTGAAAATCTTCCGCTAAAGTATGATTTTAGCGGCGGGGTGTACTTTAGTACACGCAGACCAGGTCTTGGCAATTGGATAATAGATAAGAAAAAATGCAAAACATTTAATCAAAAAATACAATGGATAAAGCTATACGGTGTAACTGATTTAATGAGAAGGTGTACCGACAAAGTTTTAGTACGTGATTATGTAGCTGAAAAGATTGGTGAAGATTACTTAAAACCTGTTTTGCAGATAATCCCGTCATTAAATTTTGATTGTCATGTCATTGCGAGGAACAATAGCACATTAGGTGACGAAGTAATCCAAGGGGAACGAAGTCAAAAGGCTGTGTATAAAAATTCGGAAAGAAAATCAAATAATGAGCTGGATTGCCACGTCGCTATCGCTCCTCGCAATGACGGGCAGCTTAATGACGTTTCTACTTACTTTGACCAAAT
>CAJONH010000286.1 GCA_905235825.1 Candidatus Gastranaerophilales bacterium | reverse complement strand
GGGGGGGGGGGGGAAAAATGCCGATAACATAATCAGAGCGTACATTTTACCGAGTAATGGAGGAAGAAAATGACAACCATAGATGATAAAGGTATTAATTATCATGTACTAAGACTTAGTCAAAATGAACAAATTGGCGGAAGTACGCAGGAAAATACCGAAACAGATTTTACAAACGGTCTTTCTCAGTCGGAATTAGAACTAATTGATGCCAATCATGACGGTTATATAACTCAAAGTGAATTTAATAATGCAATGAAGATAAAATACGGTTCAACCTCTACAACACTTTGGGCTTCATACCAAGCGGCATTTACAGGAATGTTAACATCTAAAAATATAACGAACTTACAAAATAACTTAGAGATTGATAAAACAGGAGAAACGCTAATGCGGTCATATACTGCAAAAAACAATGGTATACAAGAAACAGTATCGCTTCTTATTCCTGAAGATGAATTAAATAATCAAAACAATAATAATACGGCAAATAATAATAATGTGACAAATGATAATAATGTGACCAATAATAATGATAATAATGGTACGGAAAATACACAACCAGCGGAAGCAGAATTTTCTATTGAAGGCTTGATGCGTGGAACAGGATTTGACTACAAAAGGATGCCGATTTTTTGGAGTTGGGAAAATTCCCCTGAAAAACAACAAAAATTTATGGATGTATTTGCACTATATCCTCAGGAGGAGCAAACAAAAGAAACGCTTTATACACTACTTGATAATTTCAAAGCAATAGATGACCAAATTAAAGACAACGGACTTAAAAAGAGTCAATATAACAGTTTTATATTTGAAATCAGTACTGCTGCTCTTGGAAAATACTGTAAAATGACACCGCAGCAGAGATATGATATTATAATATCACCATTTAATAACTTGCCTATAGACCAGCAAACTAAACAAAAACTGGAAAATATGATTAATAATGTAGATATGGCAGAATTACCGGCTGTTCAGAAACAAAGTTTGAGTACTCCGCAGCAAAAATATCTGGCTGCTACTGAGGATTTTCGTAATGATGCCGATTATAGTTCTATATACAGAAAGTATTGGAGTGATAATCTCAATGACCTAAGAGGCAGTTCTCTTGCCGGTTCTGAGGATAAAATATATGCCGTATTCAGCCAATATGGTGCTGAAGATCAAACAACAGAAACACTTGCTCGTATAACGGAACAACTTACTGCCATTAAAGACGAAATGAATGGTAACGGTACGTATAGCTATCAAAATACAACATACTCAAATATTGTATTAAATATCAACGCAAAATGTTTAAAAAAATTAGGTGCTTTAACACCTGATGAAAGATATAAGCTGGTATCTGACTTTGAAGCACAAGGCCAGCGAACTGTTGCTAAACTTGAAAACATGATAAATACCCAATATCCTGATTAAAATTAATTTTATTATATTAAACCAGTTCTTCTTCATCGGTTAATAAAGGAAGACATACTGTAAATACAGAACCTTCATTTTCTTTACTTTCCACCGTAATTTTACCGTGATGATGTTTTTCTACAGTCATTTTTACAAGATGAAGCCCCAAACCCGTTCCTTTTATTGTATGAGTTGCATTTTCAACACGATAAAAACGGTCAAAAATCTTTTCCAAATGTTCTTTTGCAATTCCTATTCCGTTATCTTTTACGGAAAATTCCACATATTGGTTATCCTCCGAATTTTTAACCGAAACCTCAATATTTTTTCCGTCTAATGAATATTTTATTGCATTTGAAAGTAAATTTCTTATAACTCTGTCCATACTTTCAATATTTAAAGGTATATTAGGAATTTCTCCCTGTTGTTTGTATTCTATTTTAATATTTTTTTCATCTGCAAGAATTTGAATTGAGTTAATATTTTGCTTTATAAGTTCGGTAATATTTGCATATTCTTTCCGTAATTTTACATTTCCCGATTCTAAACGTGAAAAATCAAGAATATCATTTACCATAGAGTGGAGTCTTTTGGCTTCGGTATCAATAGTTTGTATAAATTCTTTTTTTGTTGCATCATCAAAATCATCTCCGTTATTACATAACGTATCAATATAAGTCCTTAAAACTGTAACGGGAGTTCTTAATTCATGCGATACATTTGAAATAAATGTATTTTTTAATTTATTTACTTCCGTTTCTCTTGTAATATCTATTAAAACAATAATATAACCGACATACTCCTGCTGTTTTGAAAACATTGGAGATATCATTGCTTTTACGGTGAGTTTTCCTGCTTCTATATTAAATTCTACAGGTTTTTGTTCTATTATATTTAACGGAGTATCTTTAAATTCTTCTATTTTATCAAAGAAACACTGCTGACCGTGAGAGTCTGTATATTCCTGAATTTTGGTATTTATCAGATGTTTTTCTTCCGTATCAAGCATTTTTAATGCGGCGGAATTTGCAAGAACAACTTTATCATAATTATCGCAGACTATTACACCGTTAATTATGCTCATCAATACAGCTTCAAGTTTATTTCTTTCAAGTGTCAGCTGTTCAACATTTTGTTCATCATATACGGAAAGAAGATTTGATATATCATTAAATGCCTCGGTAAGTTCTTCTATATTTCCCGATTTAACATTAAATCCGAATTTTCCCGAAGTAATTTGATTAACAACCTGAAATAATTTTTTCAGTTCTTTTGAAATTAAAAACAGATTTAATAACAAAATCAAAGCAAATAATATCCAAATAAACGGAAAAACTAAGGATAGATTTCGTTTTATATCGATATTAACGGGAATAATACCTTTACCTGTCATTCCGACTGAAACAGATCCTTTCACCTGATTATCAAAAAAAATGGGCGAACTTACATTTAACATTGTTTCATCTTCTTTTGTTTGATTATTTTTTTTTGAAGAATATATTATGTTATTGTTAGTGTCTTTGTACTCAATATATGAAATATCTTTATTTGCCGCCAAAAAATCTTCAAATTTATCTGTTAATAATCTTTGCTGCGTATCCGGATATAAATTATTTAAATCAACTATTTCTACTGCTATCAGCTTTGTTAAAAGCTGTGCAAAATCAGTATACGCTTTATCCGTTTTATTTTGAACATAATTAACCGATGAAAAAGCTGCAAATGCTATAATTAAGAAACTGAACACAAGTTCAAAAAATATAAACTTTAATCGTTTATTTAAATAAAAATGTTTCATATTAAAAGCTCTTTCAATTACAGATATTATAATTGAAAAATAATATTTTTTGCATTTAAATTTTGTTAGTCTTATGATACTGTTGTTTAAATCAATTTGGGATAATAGTCATGGGAATGTATTTTATTGCACTTACAATATTGCTGATAGGAGCATTGGCATCCGTTTTTATAAAAGAAGATTGGAAAATGAAAGTATGTTCAATCTCGCTTGCAATTTCAGCCGTTCTATTGTTTTTTCCGGTCATCCCCGTTCTTTATACGGGCGGAGTACTTGGCACCACTGTTTATATGCCTCCGGTTTTCGGAGATGTAAATTTTGTAATTGATTCTTTAAGTGCATTTTTTATTCTTGTAATATCCGTAATGAGTTTTATCGGTTCAGTATATGCCGTCGGTTATATTAAGCCGTATCTGAATAAAAAAATGAATATTACATCTCATTGTCTGTTTTTTATGGCACTTGTATTATCAATGTTAATGGTAGTTACGGTTCAAAATGCATTATTTTTCCTTATAGTATGGGAAATAATGTCATTATCTTCATTTTTTCTCGTTATATTTGAAAATACAAAAAAAGAGGTTTTGTCTGCCGGAATAAAATATATGATTTATATGCATATCAGTGTAATATTTATAATTATCGCATTTGCTTTATTAAATATAAAAACGGGAAGTTTAAATTTTACTGATTTTATGCATTATTTAAAATCAAATCCGCATATTGCTGATATAGCATTTATACTTGCATTTACTGGATTTGGAATAAAGGCGGGGTTTGTTCCGTTTCATAATTGGCTGCCTGATGCACATCCCGCAGCCCCCAGTCATATATCGGGGATTATGTCGGGGGTTATGATTAAAACCGGAATTTACGGAATTTTGCGTATGATAT
>CAJONH010000285.1 GCA_905235825.1 Candidatus Gastranaerophilales bacterium | reverse complement strand
GCATCATTTACTATTTCAGGGCGGGATTTATGGTCTTTCATCTCAATGCTGCTTCTTGATTTATCATTTGTCCAATCCAAATCTGCAGTAGTATAAGGTTTTAGAGGTTTAATTTCATATAAATCACCGTCTGTTGCTTTAGCTAAATTCTCTGCAACGCTTTTTGTCGTTCCTGTTGCTGAAAAATATGCAACTAATACTTTTTTATCCATTTTTAAAACTCCTTTATTTTCCGTTTGTTTACTTTGAAGTGCAAAAACAACTCCTGCACCAATAATAAATAATCCTAAAATTATCAATAATATATTCTTCATAATCTATGCCTTATTTCATTTCCTTTTCCCAATATCGCATAACATTTATATCGGCGTTATCTGCTAATTTTTCTATTATTTTAATTTCATTATCAGATAGTACTATGTTTGCAGCCTTAGCGGCATCTTCAACGTGATTTACTTTTGTTACCCCTATAATTGGAAGTGTTCCTTTTGCTATTGCCCATGCAACAGGTATTTGTGCAATTTGAACATTGTGTTTGTCTGCTATTTCTTTTAATCCTTCATTTAATTTTTCAATTTTGTCTAAAACGGGGTTATAAGTTTTTCCTCTGTCAGAGTCAATCGGCATAGGATGTTTAGTGTCATATTTACCGCACAATGCACCTTGCTCTAAAACCATATAAGAAAAGAAAATAATATCATTTTGCTTGCAATAATCAAGAATACCCGAAGTTTCACTTGAGCGATTAAGCAAACTGTAATGGTTTTGTATTGCAGATATTTTTAGTCCTTCTTTTGATAATATTTCCTGAGCCTCTTTAATTTCAGACAGATTATGATTAGAAAGTCCTATTTTACCTATTTTTCCGCTTTTTGCAAGCGGTATTAATTCTTTTACCCATTTTGGCGCGCCGACAGGGTTGTGAATCCAATAAAAATCCATAAAATCAACACCTAATAAATCCGCACTTTTTTCAAACATTGCAATTACAGCGTTATCTTTTGTTTCATCAGCACATTGAGGGGTAAATTTTGCTGAGATATAAAAACTATCGCGTTTTACGGTTCTTAAAAATTTGCCAAGAGTTTTTTCGCTGGTTCCCATACCGTAAACATAAGCGGTATCCCATAAGTTTAAACCGTTTTGCATAGCACAATCAAAAATAGGTCTTAAATCGTCAGAGGAAAAATTGTTTCCGAATGTTCCGTCATTTCCCCACGCCCATGCACCGAGTGCAATTTCGGGTAATTTTGTCATACTTATCTCCTTTTTATTTATCAATTTTTTGATCGCCCGTTGTCCAAACGTGTTTTTCTTTTGCATTTTGCGGTTTATTCTGTGCCATAACACCCGCTAAAGGATGCGGCAAATAGAGTTCTTCCAAATAATTTATTTCATCAGCAGTTAATTCTAAATCAACGGCTTTTACAGCACCATCAATATGTTGAAATTTTGTTGCTCCGACAACAGGCGACGTAACTTTTGTTAATAACCACGCAAGTGACACCTCTGTCATTGTAACATTTCTTTTATCCGCTATTTCAATTACCCGCTCAATGATTTTGTTATCTTGCTCAGAGGTATTATCATACTTAAATTTTGCATATTTATCTTCTTCAAATCTTTTACTTGTTTCGTCAGGTTTTCTTGAGAGCCTTCCTGATGCTAATGCACTATAAGGAGTTAATGCAATATTTTCTTCCCAGCAATAAGGAACCATTTCCCGTTCTTCTTCTCTAAAAATCAAATTATAATGCCCTTGAATTGACACAAATTTTGCGAAGTTTTCACGTTCTGCTGTCATATTTGCTTTAGCAAGCTGCCAAGCATAACAGTTTGAAATACCGATATATCTTACTTTACCTTTTTGAACCTGTTTATTTAACCCGTCTAAAATATCTTCAATCGGAGTCAGCCAATCCCACATGTGATAAATATATAAATCAACATAATCTAACCCTAAGTTTTTAAGGCTTGTATTTAGCATATTTTCAATATGCTGTTGACCTGTTACTCCGGAATTTATTTCATCTTGTGTTCTTGGCAAAAACTTTGTCGCAATAACAAAATCTT
>CAJONH010000284.1 GCA_905235825.1 Candidatus Gastranaerophilales bacterium | reverse complement strand
TTTCGCACTCTGCCGCCGTGTCATCCCCGCCGGCAAAGTGCTCACTTTTTAAAGTCACCACTCCCAAATTTCGTTCACACCCTTCGGTCTTATCACGAAATTTGCTCGGGCATTCTTAATCAAAATATTACGGATTAAAACAGCTGAAAAAAAATTTTGTTATATGAGAGATTTATTCAGAAAATTTTTCATAAAAAAATGTAAAAATATAATTAACATAAAAAATAAAAAAGGCAAATTTAATTTTTTTGAAATTTTATGTCAGTATGAAAATTAATAATAACAATTATATAAAATACCAATCCTTTAAAGCGGCAACAGTTAATATAAATGCCTTTTCCGATACTCACGGAGAATTATCCTTAGCAAACAGTGCATTAGAGGAAATGAAAAAGCATCAAGACGAAATATTTATAAGTGAAAAAAGAGGAAATCGAAACGTAATGGCAATATGCGGAGATTGGTTTATGGACGGAGGAAAAACAGGCTATAAAACCAATCCGGAGAAACATTTGGGATATTTTCAAGGCGAAATGTTAAATGAATTTATAGGAGAGGTAAAAAAACTTGCAAAAGATACAATAACGTTATTTACACTTGGAAATCATGAATTTGACGGAGGAGTTCCGTTACTTGATAAAGTGTTATCGCAATTAAATCTAAAAATTGTTGCTACAAATATGAATATAGCAAAATCGGAAGGGTTGGCAAAAACCAAAGAAAAAAATAAATTAATAGAGCAATATATTTTAAATGTCGATGATGATAAAAATTCTGAAATAAAACATCAAGTTTTATTTTTGGGAATATCTCCCGTAAATTTATTATTTTACCAGAAGAATTTATCGGGAATAAAAATGAGCAATAATATGTTAAAACCGCAGGCAAAAGTAAAAAAAGAAGATTACGGAAAAACACTTGAAGAATGTAAACAAAGAATAAACAAATTCAAAGAAAGTAATCCAAACGGAATAGTCGTATTAATGTCGCATACGGGGGTGGATTTTGCTGATAATCTTGCAAAAGAAGCCAAAGTTGATATAGTTTTTGATGGACATGAGCATAAAGACAAAATGAGAGTATCGAATGGAACACCAATTGTTCCATTATCAATGAACTTTAAAAAAATAGTAAATGCGAAGTTAATGATAGATGATAACGGGAAATTAAATAATATACAAATAAAAGAAATTTATCCCGACAAAAATAATATGACAGGAGTTTTGGCAGAAATACATAAAAACATGTTTAAAAAAGACATGAATGAAATATATACAATACAAAGCAGTGGCGGAAAGATAAATACACTCGGATTGGAAAATATACGTGAAGGTAATAATCACCTGGCAAATTTTGTTACGGACTCAATTTTAGATGAGTTAAGACAAAAAGATAAAGATATAGATTTTTTTGCATTAAATGCATCAGCAATAAGGCATCCCTTAAAAATCGGTGATAAACCGTGTATAAGTCCTTTTGATGTAATGAATGTACTGGTTGGAATAAAAGAAGAAGACGGAAAAATAATGACAACCGAATTAAACGGAGAAGATATAGTATATATTGTATTAGATAATATATTATTTAATAAAGAAATGCCAAAGAAAAATCCTATAATACATTATTCCGGACTAAATATAGACAAAACAGAAATGATAAAAGCATACGAAAACGGAGATGATATAACCGAGTTAGCCAAATATATAAAAGATGCGAGAACAAATAAAGCAATAGATATAACAGCCGAATATAAAATAGCAAATGTAGAAAAATATTTTAATAAAAGCCAAAATCCGCAAATTAAAGCGTTAAAACATATTTCCGTATACACGGGAGATACGGTGCAAGATTTATTTAAGAAACATTTTGAAAATTCTAACGGATTTTTATATGCCAAGTATGATGAAAGAATCAAATAAAAAATGGGGACGCATATACACTACCAACCAATTTTTAAACATGGTAATACCGGCTTAAAGCCGAAGTATCTCTCTTTCTTTATTTATTGTCATTGAGATGTTTCGCTTCGTTAAACATGACAAATTTTGGCTAGTGTTATATATAACTTTAAAAAAATGAATATTGAAAAATAAAAATGTTAATGATAGTATTTAATTGAAAATATAACAAAGATTAGAGTTATATTATAAAGACTGGACGTAGTGCAGCCTGACTCTGCCGACGAGAACAACTAAATGTTGTTCGAGGAGAGGTAGCACGTAGTGCACTAACAGTTGAAAATTAAATAAAACGGGACGTAGCGCAGCCTGACTCTGCCGACGAGAACAACTAAATGTTGTTCGAGGAGAGGTAGCACGTAGTGCGCTAACAGTTGAAAATTAAATAAAACGGGACGTAGCGCAGCCTGGTAGCGCACTACCTTGGGGTGGTAGGGGTCGCAAGTTCAAATCTTGTCGTTCCGAAATTGTATAAA
>CAJONH010000283.1 GCA_905235825.1 Candidatus Gastranaerophilales bacterium | reverse complement strand
TGTTAATTCAGGGGTGAAGAATCTTTATACCAGTAGTAGGGTTGACTTTAGTCAACCAAAACAAGATGTAACAACTTACTTTGACCAAATTGATTTTGATAAACTCCCCAATAGCTTTGTAATCAAATGCAATCACGGGTGCAAATGGCAATTTATAATAAAAGATAAAGGAAAATTTTTACAAAACAAACAATTGTTCGATATGGTAAAAAGAAACATGACAGGCTGGCTGGAACAAGATTACAGCTTTTGGGGCGGGTTTGAAATGCAATATAAAACTGCAAAATTAAATCATAATGTAATTATGGATTGCCACGATACCCAAAATTCTGTTGTTCCTCGCAATGACAAATATATAACCCCCAAAATATTAATAGAACCCTTATTGAGAGAGGAAATTAATAAAGATATTAAAACAATTCAATGGTATTGCTTTAATGGAAAACCTGCGTTATGCATAAGAATTGAAGACGGTGCAAATAATAAAACTACTTTATATAATAAAGATTTTAATATCATTGATGAAACGTTCTCTGATACTGACATTAAAATAAATAATATATGTGATGACTTTATAATTCAATCGTTTGATTTATCTCAAAATGTATCAAAATATTTTAATTTTGTAAGAATAGATTGGATGATTTTCGGGAATAAAGTTTATTTTGAGGAACTTACATTTACACCATATAGTGGATTTCATAAAAGTTTAAATAAAAAATTTAATAATCAATTAGGTAAATTAATTAATTTAGAAAGGCTAATATGAACCTTGATTTTATTGAAAACTTAACTGAAGAACAAATTATTCAATTGTATGAAGATGTATCTGAATTTGAAAATACCGATTTTTTATCAGGCGACAGACTGTATTATTTAAATGCTGATTGTAATTGTTCAGCCACCGGTGGACGTTCGTTCATCGGGACAGCATATTACGGTCATGATGAAGTGTACGTTCGTGCAGGAGGTGCAGGAGGACGTAGTCCTGGTACTGCAACATGGGCAGTTTGTCAATGGTGCCAATGTGCAGGCACTTATAGAAATTCGAGAGGTTCATCTTGTTCATTTTATGTTCGTGCCGCACAAGATTTGTAATTAATCTATATTTACGTAATTTAAGGATGTAAAACATCCTCTTTTTTTATATATATTTAACAAAAAACAATATGATGTAGTATAATAAAACTATGAAATCAGCTGTACTTGAAAATAACAGATTTACTATAAAAGAATTACCAAAACCTATTCTTGATGAATATGGAGAAGGTGCAATAATAAAGGTTGAAGGCTGCGGTTTGTGCGGCAGTGATATTGTAAAACTTCAACAAAAATTAGTGCCTGATGGAAGTGTTTTAGGACACGAAGTTGTAGGGGAAATTGTTGAAATAAATTCAAATACTCCGTTTTCTATTGGCGACAGGGTTGTTTTAGGACATCATGTACCTTGTTATTACTGTCAATATTGTCTTGGCGGAAGTTATTCCATGTGCAGACATTTTAAATCGACAAATATTATCCCCGGAGGTTTTAGTGAATATATTTATGTTTCGGAGGAACACTTAAATAATACCGTTTTTAATGCGAATTTAAGTCTTACACCTATTGAAGCCTCTTTTACGGAGCCTCTTGCATGCTGCATAAGAGCGGTTAAACGTGCAAGAATGTTTGATAATTCCAAAAATTTAATTATCGGTTTAGGTTCTATAGGTATTTTAATGGGAGAAACCGTTAAAGCATTTGGTCATGAGGTTTTCGGGTGTGATTTAATTCAAGACAGAGTTAATCTTTCGCTTAAATTAGGTTTTAATAATTCTTTTCTTATTAAAAATGAGGAAGAAATACTCAAAGAAATGAAAAAAACTGCACCATTAGGTTTTGATACGATATTTCTTACGGCAGGAGCTTCATCTTCAATTGATTTTGCTGTTAAAGCAGCACGTGACGGAGCTAAAATAGTTGTATTTTCAAGCATAAAAAATGATAACGGTTTTAAAAATAATGATATATATTACAGAGAATTAACCGTAATGAGCAGTTATTCATCTTCTCCTGTCGATTTAGAGGATGCAATAAGTTTATTAGAGGAAGGCAGAGTAAGAGTTGACGGACTTTCAACTGTTTATTCTCTTGAAAATATTAATGAAGCATTGAGTGATACGATTTCAAATAAAATTATGAAAGCATATATAAAAATATGAAAATGAAATCACTGCAATTTTATTCTCCGCTTAATGTGAAATTTGAAGAAGTTGATATAAAAGACCCGAAAGACAATGAAGTTCAGGTAAAAATAATGGCGGCTTTGACCTGCGGAACTGATGTTAAAACATATAAAAGAGGGCATCCCGTTTTAATAAAAAAAACACCTTCAGGATTTGGACACGAATTTTCGGGTATTATATCGAAAACAGGTAAAAATGTTGTCGGTTTTTCAGAAGGCGACAGGGTTGCTGTTGCTAATTCGGCACCGTGTTTTAATTGTTTTTATTGCCGACACGGTGATTACAACTTATGTGAAAATCTTGAATTTTTAAACGGAGCTTATGCAGAATATATTAATGTACCGTCTGCTATAGTAAAAAGAAACCTTATTAAAATTCCCGATGATTTATCCTTCGAGCGTGCTGCATTTGCAGAACCTCTGGCAAATGTTGTACACGGAATTGATAAGACCGATATAAAACCCAATCAGACGGTAGGTGTTATGGGGTTAGGGCCGATAGGAATAATGTTTGCAAAACTCGCTAAAATGAAGGGGGCTAAAGTAATCGCCGCAGGAAGAAATCCAATAAAATTAAAAGCGGCAAAAGAGTTTGACTGTGCAGATGAAATCATTGATTTAACAAAATATAATTATCCCGAAAAAATATTTTTGGAATTTACCGAGGAGAAAAAAGGACTTGATGCTGCAGTTGAATGCGTAGGCTTACCCGAAATGTGGGAAATGATGCTCAGAATTGTGAGAAAGGGCGGAACAGTCCACTTTTTTGGCGGATGTCCTTCCGGAACATCAATTAACATTGAAACAAAAAGACTTCATTATGACCAAATAAAAATATTAAGTATATTTCATCATACACCTTTATATTTCAGGGAAGCTCTAAGATTGATATACGAAGAAAAACTGCCCGTAGAAAAACTGATAACGGAAACTCTGCCTTTAGAGCGTGCGGAAGAAGCCCTGATAAAACACATGAACGGTCATGCATTAAAAGTGTTGTTAAAGCCTTAATAAATATTAATTTCTAATTTTACTAAAATAATCCTTTAATATTTTTGAGCAATCTTCTTCCATTATTCCTCCCTTGACGTTGATTGGAATACCCATTATTTGGCACATATCGGTTTTTGAGCCGAATGCACCGTTCAGCATATCATAAGCACCAAAATACACCGATTTTATTTTTGCCTGTACAATTGCAGAAGCACACATCGGGCATGGTTCAAGAGTTACATATATTTCGCAGTCATTTAAGTGCCAATTTCCCAATATTTTATTCGCTTTTTGTATTGCAAGTATTTCTGCATGTCCTGTTGCATTCTGCAATTTTTCACGTTCATTTACGGCAAAAGAAATAATTTTATTATCTTTAACTATTACAGCACCAACGGGAATATCTTTACCTGATGTTTCAGCAAGTTCCAAAGCCTTTTTCATAAATTCAGGCTTCATTATCATCGTCCTTACAAATATCCAAAATAATTTTTGCCGTAAATATATTATCTTTAGTCGAGGTAATTTCGACAATGCCGTTCATTGCTTTTATCAATCCCTGTACAATATAAAGACCGAGTCCCGTTCCTCTTGTTGTTCTTGTTGTTTTATCGTCAAGTCTTATAAATTTATCAAAAAGAGTGTTTAAAACAGTTTCTTCAATATAATCGGCACTGTTAGAAATTGTAATTTCCGCTTTATCTTCAACGTTAATTGCATTAATCTTTATTGAGGTATTTTCATAAGCATATTTGTGAGCATTTCCTATTAAATTAATAAGCACCTGTTCAAGTCTGTCTTTATCTGCCCAAACAAGGGGAAATTTGTTTGTTACGTTGTTTTCAATTTCACGTTCTTCAATATTTTTAACGGAATATACCGCTGCTTCAATACAATTAAGAATGTTAACGGGTTCTATGTTTATGTTAAGTTTTGCTCCTTCAATATCGGGAATAACAAGTAAATCTTCTATCATACGTGATAATCTTTCCGCTTGACGTTTAATTGTCAATAAAGATTTATGTTTTGTTTCATCATCAATTTCAATGTCTGTTCTTAAAAGTCTTGAAGTATAACCCCTTATTCCTGTCAATGGTGTTCTTAGTTCATGGCTCACTGTATCAACCAGATTTGAGCGAAAACTGTCTAACTGTTTTAATTCTTTGTTTTTTTGCTCAAGTTCTTTATATGAATTATTTATCTCGTTAATCATACCGTTAAATTCATCTGCCAAAAAAATGATTTCACGGGGAGTAAAAATATTTGTACGCAAAGTTATATGACGCATATAATTGCCTCTTGATACGGCAATTATTCCTCTAAAAAGCTGTTTTATGTTGAAATACAAATAATAACTGTACATTAATGTTAAAAGCAGGGTTACTGCAGCAGCGGCAAGAAATGCCGCCAGTATTTTAATTCTTGCTTTGTTTATTGTTGCATCAGTTAATTCTTTTGAAGTATTTACTATAATAATTAAATTTAAATCTTTTAATTTTAAATAAACACGGGGTTGGTTTTTAATTTCATCAAACCTTGTAACAATATTATTTACAAGATTAACAGGAAGCTGCTTTATGCATTTTTGAAAATCTTCTTCATCATAATTGTGAGAAAATAATAATTTGCCTGATTTATTAACAATATAAATACGTCTGAATTTAACATCTTCAATATTTTTAAATATATCATTTTTAATTGGTTTTGTGTTAATTTCCGCTTTTATATATTTATCGTTATGAACTTTTTCTATCAGCCATAATCTGTCTTCTTCCGAATTTACAACAGATTTATCCTGTGTCTTAAAATCAGGATTTTCACTGGGGCGGATAATTTCAAATTCTTTAAAAACATTTGAATTTATTGCGATATCATTAAGATACAACTGCTGCTCATAACTGCCTGAAACGTGATTGAGTCCTGTTGCTATTTCATTGAGTCTGTTTTCATCGGATTTTATTATATATGAAATGTTGTTTTCTATAATTCTTGCATAAGTTTGAGCAGAATTAGCCAAATGCTGCCTTATTGAATGCTGGCTGATATTATTTATTACAAACCATGCAATAACAGAAGGAAATAATACTCCTATTAAAGATATAATAATAATTTGTTCTACAATTTTAAAATGCTTAATTTTCATTAGTGATTATTATTACATATATAAAAGTTATTCTCAATTTAATTTATAGAAAAATTAAGTAATTTATATGCGATTTTACACCGTTTAATATATTATGATGTATAAATATTTTTTTGCCAAATTATTTATAGTTTATAGATGCTACAAAAAAGAAAATCCTTTTCAGGGCTGTTTCGCTTGGTTAT
>CAJONH010000282.1 GCA_905235825.1 Candidatus Gastranaerophilales bacterium | reverse complement strand
TATACTCGGCGGCGGTGCTACGATACTTAACGGTATATACATGCAGTCAGAGGCAAAAACTGATGATGAAGCAAAACAAGCATGGCAGGAAATGGGTTCAGGTACATTTACGGCAGGACTTTCAGTATTAGGTTCTAAATATGCAGTCAAAGAAGCAGGTATAGCAAGTGCAGAAAACAGATATGCCGCTACCTTGAACTGTTTTAAAACTCTACCGGAAAATTTTGGAAAAACATTATCAACACTCGTAACTAAATTTATAACGGGTGAACCCGTACAGGCAGGCAGACAGGCAGCCTCGGAATCATCTGCTTCAACAGGAGTATTAACTAAAGTAAAAAACTTTTTCGGAAATTTAAAGGAAAAAATATTTCCTTCAAAAAACACAAATGCTTCATCGTCGGAACAAACATCTGCAGTGCAGGCTAATAAGACAAATCAAAACGACGTTATAAGAGTTTCCGAAAATGATATAGAAATAATACCGCCAGATGCAAGAAAGCCTGTAAAACACAATAATAACAGAAATTCAGAAATTATAGATGCGGAATATACTATTTTGCCTCCACCGCCAAAACAGTTGCCTCCGCCTTCTTCATCATAGTTTTTTGTGTATAATGTAAATATGGAAAATAATAATTTAAATTTAAAGAAAAAAAAATTAAAAAAGAAATTTAAAATTAATATAAAGAACATGGGCGTGGATATAGATAAAAATGAATTTAGAGAAATTGTTTTATCTAATTCAAATCATCCTGAAAAATTCATGTAATATCTAAAGTATTCACACATATACAAAAAAAACTGTCATACAAGAATGACCGTAATTATTATCATTTATTAAATAAACGTAGTTCATTATTTTCCCTTTTTTGTCATGTTGAGCATAGCGAAACATCTTTTCTTTTATTATATAAGATTCTTCACCCCTAAAATGTCATTGGGTTCAGAATGACGATTTGTGTGAACACGTTCTAAATATTTGTGCATAAAGCCATTTTGCTGAATTATTTATACTAATCAAAAATCAATTTCAAAATTTTTTATTTATTAACAAACATGAATACAGATTAAATTTGATTTATCAAATTAGCCATTTCAATAGCTGATTTTGCGGCATCGGCACCTTTATTGCCGGCTTTTGTTCCTGCTCGTTCGATTGCCTGTTCGATATTATCCGTTGTTAATACACCGAAAATAACGGGAATTTCCGTTTCCAATCCAACAGATGCAACACCTTTTGATACTTCTGCACAAACAAAATCATAATGGGATGTAGAACCTTTTATAACTGCACCGAGGGTAATAATTGCATTATATTTATTTGTTTTTGCGGCTCTTTTTGCTGTAAGCGGAATTTCAAATGCCCCCGGAACCCAAATTATATCAATATTATTATCGGCAACACCGTGTCTTTTTAGCTCATCTACCGCTCCCGATATAAGTTTAGAAACAATAAACTCATTAAAACGTGAAGCTACTATGCAAAATTTTTCATTCTTAACGGTTAACATGCCTTCGATTATGTTCGTCATAATTCTCTCCTTAGTTTATATAAAATAATTTTACTATAAACAGAAAGAAGTTATTGAATTTTACAATACATAAATACAAAAATAGAAGATATAAAATGTCTTCTATTTTTTATGTATACTTCGTCTCCTTTTCATAACATAAATAATTAACCAAAACATAAATATGATTTATTCTAGCATATTTTCATAAAACGTTGATCAAATAGAAAATGAAATTACATAACAAACTTATACTATTATTTTGTAAAAATAAATTACTCATCCAGTTCTTTGGGATAAGCATATATAGATAACCCTAAAATTCCAATTTCAAATTTATCATAATCAATTATTCTAATTTTATAATTTGAGTCTTTAACTATATCTTCTAATAATGGCTTAGCACAAAAAAAATCTTCCGGATTATCACTTATATCAATGATAAGAACAGGTCTATACTTATATATTGTTTTTTTCATGCCCAAAAGTGCATTGCATTGAACTCCTTGCAAATCAGCCTGAATAAATCCAACGCTACCCTCTTTATCTTTTAAAAAAGAGTCTAAATCTATTGATTTTACAATATCATCTTTTTTATATAATGTGTCATTTATTCCTCCATTAATACTGGTGCTTGATACCTTAAATGTTGATTTACTGCCATAAAGTGCAAGTTTATTAATTTCATATAATGATTTTGGAATATTATTTCTTTTCATATTATAAATATATCTGTTTATATTTATTTTAGAAATTTCAAAAGAATATATTTTACTTGGTTCTAAATCAATCATTGCTATAGCAGTATCTCCATAATTAGCCCCTCCGTCAATAAAAATTTTATTTTTAATATAATCTTTTAGTTTTTGACTTGAAAATCTTATATAATGCTGGGTTAGAATAGCAACATTATTTCCTGCAGGCATCGGTTCCATTTTATATTTAGCATCAAGTATTGGTTGCATTTTCTTTCTTAAAATTATTGATTTATGTTCTTTTTCTGTCATAAAGTCATTTTTATAACTTTCTATATCAATGCGAAAATATTTCATATATTTCGTATCAGGAATATGAAGAATTTTATTTAAAGCTTTATCTAAAATACTTATAGAATCAGCATCAAGGTTTTTGTATAATTTTTCCAGTAATATAGGCGTATTATTATGTAATATATATTCTTTGAAACTTTGAGGCTGATGGTCTGTTATTCCTTCACAAGATACAGAATAAAGGTTAGCATATTTGCTATCATTATTTTTATTAAGATATTTATTTCTAAAATATACTATTATTAGTATTATTGTATTTCCTAATATTATTCCGCCAATAAAATATATTATATTGTCAAAACCACTAAACATTAATTTTTAATCCTTTAAATAATTATCTAATCTTGTATTTCTACCGGCTTGGCTTGTTCCCAGAAAGAGCCCAATTATTTACTTTTTAAGGTTTATACTCTTAAAAATCCATTCTTATTTATCGTTTTTAACTTACAATTTTATTCGGACAATCTAAAAGTACGTAAAATAAAAAACTAAACAAATATCATATCATAATTATATCAAATATAAAAAAAGTTACAATAAAAAAATGGCGAATTTTTCAATTAAATGCAACTCGCATACTATAAAAAGTATTATTTGATTTTTTATACTTTAGTTTTTATATTATCAATATAACTATTTGACAAAAATATTATAATGAAATAAACTATCGTTAAACTGTAATGTTAAATAATTAATTATATGGGATATTTAGATGATAGGAAAATTTTTTAAATTTTTAATAAAAGATGATATAACATCTCCACCCTGGGAGTACTTTTTTTTACAAAATTTAGATGAAAAAGAATATCCTTTGTATTTAGCTAAATTGTTTAAATTGAATACTGGCGAAAGTTTACCTTTGAAATACAATTTTAAGAGTGAAAGTTGGATTATAGATAAAAAAAAATGTAAAACTTTTAATCAAAAATTACAATGGTTAAAACTTTATGGCGTAACGGATTTGATACGTAATTGCACAGATAAAGTTAAAATAAGAGATTATATAAGTAAAAAAATAGGTTTAGAATATTTAAAACCGGTTTTACAGATAATACCCGGTAATTTAAAATCTACTTTTATAGATAATGATTTTACAACATACTTTGATCAAATAAATTGGAAAGAACTGCCGGATTCTTTTATAATAAAGTGTAATAATGGCTATAATTGGCAATATATAATAAAAAATAAAGAAAAATTTATTCAGAGTAAAAAGTTATATAATATTGTAAAACAACAAACCACAAGTTGGCTTGAACATGAATATTGGTGTTTTGATGGATTTCAACTTCAATACAAAAATATAAAATCTCAAATTATTATTGAAGAGTTTTTAGCATGTAAAAATGAAGCTGTTAAAGCAATAGAAGTATATTGTTTTAATGGAAAACCCAAAATAATAAAATTGGTGCATAATGATGTTCCCAATAATATAAGTATGTTTGATGAAAATTTAAATAATATAGATTTTAAATTTTCAAATAGAGAATTTCTTGTTGAAGGGCAAGCAGATAATTTAATTAGAAAAATACTTGTTCTTTCTGAAAATATTGCCAAAGATTTTAATTTTGTTCGTGTTGATTGGCTAATTTTAAATAAAAAGATTTATTTTAACGATTTAAACTTTATTCCTAATTCCGGATTAATTCAGTTTAATCAAGAGTGGAATAAAAAACTTGGTAAATACTTAAATTTAAAATAGAAACAAATTGACTAATAAAAGGATTTGAGATTATAAAAATAAATACTTTTTGTCAAAAATATAATTCGTCAGTGCAAAATACCACGATAAACAAAAAATTTGTTAGGCTATTCTGCCGAAGAAAAGACACCAAGTGGTGCCTTTTCTAAGAGTGGGCAACAGAATGCGAAACCTGCTTAGATAATTTTAGTTTTGCCATTTTCTTTAGGATTATATTGTTCAATTGTTTTTTTCAACTCTGCCATCGGGGTGAATAATAGTTGTTTCATTTTTATTTGGTGAAGAAATTGTTTTTTGTATTCTTCCGTCAGGATAATACTTAATTACTTGATGAACACCATTGTCCAAATCTTCATGTTCTTCTTCAATTTTCTCAATTGTTCCGTTTTCCAAATAATTTTCGATTATAATATGGTTTTTACCTTTACCAAGATTTTTTTCCGTAAATTTACGAATTATTATATCCTCATTAAAATATGTAATAATTCTAGTACCGTCATTTAATATTTCTTCTACAGATTTATTAATTTTTCCATCCGGTGTTTTATTCGTTTTTGTTATTGTGTTTCCGTTGTAAACTTCTTGTTCAATGAAACCATCATCGAACTCTCTTTTAATAATTTCATTTCCGTTTTCATCCTTATATCTTTCCTCAGTTACTTTACTTGTATGACCGTCAGAATATTTACTAATCCTTATAATCTTATTACCTTCATAAATTTCTTGTTCAAAATTACCATTTTTAATTTTTTTTGTAACAATTTTTTTCCCGTTTACATCAGTAGCAGTACGTTCAACATAATCTTCTGTTTGAGCTGTAATTTCACCGTATTTATCAGACAAATCGCTACCTTTGTTGCAGCCTGTAATTATTATTGTTGTATAAATTAATAATAATGATAGAATAATTTTTTTCATATTTTCTCCTTTTGTTAATCTAAATATAGTTAATTACAAAATTTTTTCTTTATTTTTTCTGAACATTTATTGCAGTAATTGCATTCAACTCCGCACACACTTGTGCATAAATGTCCTTTTTTTACAAAATGTTTGATATCGGGAAGCAGATTTTTTATATCTTTTATTTTAAATTGATTGAAAAAATTATTGCTTTCAATATGATGAATTATTGAATTTATCGGTTCATCTTCAATATTTTTAATGTTATCCACTCCTTTTAAATAAAGTAAAAATGAATTTACGCTTTTATTCATATCCCGCTTAAAATCTTCTCTTCCCGCCAGTTTGAATTTATTTATGCCTATTTTTCCATATTCCTCTATCTCCCACGGATATACTATCTGTGATTTACACAGGTATAAAAGAGGATTTTTAGCTATTGTTTTTGAACATATATGAGAATAAAATCCGTTTGATAATCTCTCATGTCTTGTTTCTATTGTTTTTCCCATTATTTCGCAGCTGTGGTCATACCTTAAAGAACATCCCCCTATACAGCCTTCATTTACCATTATTTCTATATCCACATAAGGATTTATTTTTCTTAAATTTCTTAAAAGTTCAAAATTCTTATTTACATCATGGCTCGGCACTATCTGTTTTACTTCCGGATGAACATATATAAAATGTTGATATTCTTTTATTAACTTATATTCAAAACTTGTTGACGCATATAATGTGAAATACTTATATTTCCTTGCTAAATACGATAAAAGTTTATGATTGGATATTCTTAATTTTTTGACTCCGATTGATTGCAATTCAAAAAGCAAAACATCAAGTTTATCAAGCTCTCTTTCAAACGATTGATTTTCTATCGGCAAATTCTTCGGATTATTTAAGTTATAAATAAAATCAACACCTTTATTCAGACTGTATTTTATTAAATCTTTCCAGTATTTAAAGTCTGAATGTTCTGTATAATCATTTCTGTATTGTTC
>CAJONH010000281.1 GCA_905235825.1 Candidatus Gastranaerophilales bacterium | reverse complement strand
TTCTTCAAATAAAATTTTAGACATATCAATTTTATAAGTAAAAGTGTAACTTTCTCCATCGGCAAGATTAATCGGTATTTTTAATACTTTCCTTCCGACCATTACGGGGTATGAATTGTAAACATTGCTTGATGCAACCGATTTAAAAATATATAAGCCAAAATATTCTGTAGCCACACTAAAAAAATTAGATAATGAACAAATAAAAAAGGTCATAAAAGAGTTGTTTTCAGATATATATTATGTGAATTGCGATTCTTACAATAAAACAGAAATAATGAATTGTTTAAATAAATATCTTTCCCATGAACAACTTGAGATTAAAAATGTTGGTAATGATTATTCCCTATATTCTATTTCTGATAGCATTATTAATGAAGTAAATATACCTTTTGAAAAAAATGAAGAAATTACTAAGGATTTTATTATTAATCAAATTAAAAAAGCACATAAACGTATTGATGAAAGTGATTATTCCGGAGCAATAACATCGGCAAAATCATTAATAGAAGGCATCTTCGCTTATATTGATAAAGAAATTAATCAGCAGCAAACTATAAGCTCCAAAGATGATTTAATAAAGCAGTATTCATCAATTAAGAATATTTTGAATCTTGACCCTTCTCAAAAAAATCTGTCAGATTCTTTAAAACAGATATTGCAAGGATTAAATAGTATAGTTTGTGGATTATCATTTTTTAGAAATAAAATGAGCGATGCTCATTTACCACAATATAAAGCACAAAAACATCATGCTATATTGGCGGTTAATGTAGCAAATACATTATCACAATTTTTATTAGATACATATCAATATCAAAAACAAAGAAAATTACTGAATACATAATTATATTAGTGTTCAGAGAAGTAACAGAGTAAAAATCGCAGGTTCAATATTGCTTAATTTTTCCCTAAATAATAAAAAACTGCATTCCTACAGCTTTTTATTATTTTTTCATTGTTATTTTTATTGTTTAGGTTTCACAATATTTTTTTTAATTAAATTTAATGCCCATTTGATTATTTCATCGTTTTGAAATTTGTCAGGCTGCCCATTTATTTCGTCATTTTTAGGAATTACAAATTCCTGTCCCCTTGACACGCTTTTTAATTGACAAAAATTATTATCCAATTTAAACCAATGTTCTGTTGGTGTATCTGTATGATATGTCATTCCGCAATTATAAAATATCATGGGTAATTTCCAATTTGATCTTGACATACCCGGCATTGTTAGAACTGTACTTGGATTATCAATTGTTTCCTCATCTTTTTCAACTATAAGATTCAACCTGCCGCAACTTGGTATTCCTGAACCTGAAATTAATTCATCATTTATATTTGCTGCAAATAAAAAATGAGGATTTTTAGGATTTGTATTATATTTTGACATATATTTAATATGAGGATGTTCAGGATAAAGTTTTTGAGCTTCCTTAACATCTGCAGCATTATTCAAGTCAAAAACTTTCCCAACCTTTAAATATGCATATATGCAATGCATATCTCGTCCGGTAAAATGATGCTGCTCTAAATCATATTTTCTAAACCAGCCAAAAAATAAAAATAAGTCTCCTTGTCCAATACCCTGATTTTTTAAATGAGTTGCAGCATTACTTCCATTATCATCACATTGACCAAATACTCCCTTTTCTATATTGGGGTCTAAATGGCAGGTATCAATTTTTAATTTTATTTTTTTATCGTTTACGTTTTTTTCTAATGCTGGTTCAATTTTATGTTTTCCTCGATAATCATAATTATCAAATAATGTCTGAATATTATATCCGCAAATATTTACATCTTTATATTTTAAATCCGTTTTATCATCAGGTATAGGAATAGAAATATATTTGTTATCTATTATCAGACTGGAGCATCCGCCTGCTGCTTTATCAAATCCTTTTCTGCTTAATATTACTTTCATAATTTTTCCTCCTCGTCTAATCAAAAAATGTACTCACTACTAGAGTTACTAAAATCTCTTTTTTACATTATAATACATCCATTTTTTATAAAAGTATTTACAAATTAACTTCAAAGAAGATTTATGATAATATAAGATATTAAATAAGGGAGTGAAGTAGGTGAATAAGCAACAACTTGCAACAAAAATTTGGGAATCCGCTAATAAAATGCGTTCTAAAATCGAGGCTAACGAATATAAGGATTATATTTTAGGTTTTATTTTTTATAAATACTTGTCAGATTATGAATTAAGAACATTAAAAGCGAACGACTTTACTGATGAAGATATAAAACTTCTATCAGAAGAAGATCAAGACACATTAAAGTATGTTCAAAATAAAATTGGGTATTTTATTTCGTACAATAACTTATTTTCAACTTGGCTTGCAATGGGCTCTGATTTTGATGTTTCAAACGTAAGAGATGCTCTTTCTGATTTTAGCCGTTTGATTAATCCAACCCATAAAAAAGTATTTGAAGGAATATTTAATACTTTAGAAACAGGTTTGTCAAAATTAGGTGACAGTTCAGGTTCTCAAACAAAAGCAATTAGTGCCCTGCTTCAATTAATCCGAGATATTCCTATGGATGGGAAACAAGATTATGATGTTCTTGGCTTTATATATGAATATTTAATCAGTATGTTTGCGGCAAATGCAGGTAAAAAAGCCGGAGAATTTTATACTCCCCATGAAGTTTCAGTTTTGATGTCAGAAATTGTTGCCAACCATTTAAAAGATAAAAATGAAATAAAAATTTATGATCCAACATCAGGTTCAGGTTCTTTGTTGATAAATATTGGTAAAAGTGTTGCCAAACACATGGACAACGATAATAACATCAAATATTATGCACAAGAATTAAAACAAAACACATATAACCTTACTCGTATGAACCTTGTTATGAGAGGAATATTAGCAGATAATATTGTTACAAGAAATGCTGATACATTAGAAGATGACTGGCCGTATTTTGATGAGAGTGATCC
>CAJONH010000280.1 GCA_905235825.1 Candidatus Gastranaerophilales bacterium | reverse complement strand
TGAAACAACAGAAAAACGGCATCTGTTTGAGCGAATGCGAGTTATGCCGTTTGGAGTTGAAATTAACAAAATAGGTATGAAGAATCTGATTTGAAGATTTTTTCTTGAGTAAAAGTACTTTAAGCTAAAGCATTCGGGAACACACCTGCTTAGCCGATAATTTAATCTATCTTATTTTTAAGAATTGTTTATTTTTAAACTTATTTTCTGATTTCTGATACAATAAACACAAAACGAAACGGAAAAGGTAATGGCTAAAATAGTTTCTATATCGGATAATTATGAAACAATAGAGGAAGTTGAAAAACTTTTAGGCAGACATTCTTTTGAAACAGAAACGGTTTCTTCGGAAGAAAGACTTGAAGAACTTATAAATTCCGATGAGGCTGATATTATTCTTTATGATTGTAATTCAAAAAATATAGATATAACTTCTGTTATAAGAAAAATGAAATTAACGCTTCAAACGAAAGATATTCGTTCGCTTTTATTATTAAGTCAAAATAATATTAATTACACCCTTTTGAAATATGCAAACGGGTTTATAACACGTCCTTTTGATGAAAATTTATTTATTTCCGTAGTAAATTCAAATCTGCAAATGAGAAATAACCTGTTTACATTATCAAAAAATAACAATGACCTTGCAAAAAGCCTGTATCAATTAAATGTTTTATACAATACAAGCACACAGCTGGCAGGTTCTTTAGATAAAACAAAATTAATAGATATTATAACGGACGGATTAGAGCAGAGTTTATCGTTATCATTGTGTTATGCTTTGATTTTAAATGATGTAAACGATATAAGACTCATAATAAAATCATTGTTTCCGATATCACAAAGACTTGAAGATGCAATAAAATTAAGGGCTTTAATAAATTATAAAAATTTATTCTCGGTTAATCCCGAAATTGACGATATTACGGTTACAAAATACAGCAAAGATAAGTATGGAGAATATGATTTAAATGTTTTCTCTTATGATAATTTGTTTGCACCAATAAATATAAAAAATCGTTTTTTAGGTGTTATTGAAGTTTTTAGAGAGAATGATTTTGCACAGGATGATACAAAATGCTTTACAACTCTTGTAAAACAGGTATCGTTACCGCTTGAAAGTGCTATTTTATATGAAGAAATTAAAGATACAAATGATAAGCTCGAAAAACTTGAACGATTAAAATCCGAATTTATTTCTATTGTTTCGCATGAACTTAAAACACCGTTGACATCAATAAACAGCTCATTGGATATTATATTAAAGGGTATGACAGGAGATATAAATGACACTACGGCTAAATTTTTAAATCTTGCAAAAGGTAATACAAACAGACTTTCCGCCATTATTCTTGATTTATTGGATTTATCCAAAATTGAAGCGGGTAAAATGGAATTTCGCTTTGAAAAAACAAATATTAATATTCCTGTGGAATTAGTAAAAAATACGCTTGAAAATTGGGCGAAGGAACGTAATATAGTCATAAAACTCAATCTTGATAAAAATTTGGATAGTGTTTATATTGATACTCAAAGAATGGAGCAGATTTTAAATAATTTAATTTCAAATGCAATTAAGTTTACAGCCGAAAACGGGATAATAGAAGTATGCAGTTCCAAAATTACGGCGGAAGATTTAAGAAATAATGAATTTTTCAAACAGCTTCCGGAGCATTTGAGCAGAGAATATATTCAAATTTCGGTAAAAGATAACGGTATAGGAATTGCAAAAGAAAATTGGCATAAAGTTTTTGAACAATTTAAGCAGATAGAAAACTCGCTAAGCAGGAAAGTAGGCGGTTCAGGCTTGGGGCTTCCGATTGCCAAACGTTTAATTGAAGCACATAAAGGATTTATCTGGCTAAACAGTGAAATTAATTCAGGATCAACTTTTTATATAGCAATTCCCGTAATGGATGATAAAGAAATTTTTGAACTTTCACTTGAACAGGATATGCAGAAAGCTAAACAAGATAGGATTAATATTGCTTTATTCTCTCTGAGCGAAAAAATTGCAGAGGGAAAATCGTTAATAGATAAGATATTATCGGAAGAAATCATACGGAAAACTTCTGTATTTAAAGATTATTGTAAGGTGGAAAACGGAAGAAGATATTATTATTCTTATGCTGCCGATATTGATTCTTTTGTATTTGATTTTGAAGTAAGAAGATTATATACATATATAAAATCAAATGAACAGGATTATTGGGATTGTGATATTATGTATTCATCCGCTCTGTATCCGCAGGATGGAAACAGAATAGAGGATTTAACGGCAAAATTAAACCGATTTTCAAAAGGGGATACTGATGAAAAAGATATTGATAGTTGATGATGAAGCAGATATTATAGAAATATTACAATTTGTACTTGAAACAAACGGGTATCAATGCTTAACGGCTTTAGACGGAGAAGAAGGTTTAAAACTTGCCCGTGAAACTCATCCTGATTTAATTATACTTGATGTAATGATGCCGAAAATTAACGGTTATAAAATTAGCAGACTTTTAAAATATGATAATAAATATAAAGATATTCCGATTATAATGATTACTGCCCGTTCACAAGAAGAAGATAAAATTATAGGCGAAGAAACAGGTGCCGATGAATATATAACAAAACCGTTTCAAGTTGAATATGTTTTGGAAAAAGTGAAGAGTTATTTGGGATAATTTATGAAAGTTGTTGATAATAAAACTCTTGAAAAATTAAAGTATGACCTTGTAAGAGATGGTCTTGTAAAATATGAAGATGTTGAAAAAGCTCATGAACTTGCAGTTTCACAGAACGTCAATATAGGTCAAATTCTTATAAAATCAAAATTAATAACTGAAGAAACTCTTTTAAAATTTTTGGAAAGAAAACTGCACATACCTTATGTTGATTTAAAAACTTATGAGCTTGATAAAAGATGTTTATCATATATAAGTTTTAATGATGCAAGAAAATATAAAATTATTCCGCTGTTTAAAATAGAAAACGTATTGACGGTGGCAATGGCAGATCCTCTTGATTTATTTGCAATTGATAAAATTATAGAAAAAACGGGATGTGATATCGAACCTGTAATATCGGCAGAAAATCTTGTATTAAAAAAAATAGATGAATATTATAATACAACCGATTCGGTAGGCGAGATAAATATAGAAAATACGAAAAATAAATTTGACTGGCAGGAAGAATTGCATAACGATGTTCTTTCGGATGAACATATACAAATATTAATCAGGGCAATACTTAAACAGGCTATTTTAAGTGATGTTCACGAAATGTTTTTTGAACATACACAGGACGGATTAAGCGTTAATTTCAGAAACGGAGCTGAAGTAATATCGACGGGACAAATCCCTTCCGTTCTTGTTGTTCCTTTTATAGCCAAATTAAAAACCCTTTCGGGATTGGATGCAAATGTCTGCGAGCTTCCTCAATTGGGAAAACTTATTTTTAAGGTTGATGATATTGTTTTAACTGCAAGTACATCAGCATTTCCCACGATAAACGGAGAAAGAATATCATTAAAAATATATAAACCTCCAAAATCGCTGGAAGAAACGGGTTTTACACTCTCACAATCCGAAACGGTAAAAAATGCTTTGGAAACTCCGGGGGTTCTTCTTGTGTGCGGAGCTTCACTTGCAGGTAAAACTCACATAATTTATTCTATTTTATCTGAAATTTCTAAATCAAATAAAAATATAATGACACTTGAATCAATAGCAAAATATAATATTGAGAATGTAAATCAATGTGAATTAAATGAAAATATCGGATTTAATATGGATAAAGCAATGAGATTTATTGAGTTTCAATCTCCCGATATTATTTATATAGAAGGAATAACAACAAAATCAGCTCTTGATTATTTTGGTTCGCTTGTATTTAAAAATAAAATATTAATAACAGAATTTTTAGCCGATAATATGGCTGATTTAAATAAAAAACTCTCTTATGCCGATTTTGAAATGTTTAAGCCTTTAATATCGTGTATAATATTTATACACGATAAAAACAGACTTGAAGTTTTAGACAAAGATGATTTAAAAAAATTCATGAATATAGATTAATTTTTAATTTTAAATAATATATTAAGTTTTATTAACCCGAAAATAATTGATATTATTGGATTTCAAAGATTTTAATAATTTTGTTATAAAAAATACTAAAGTTTAAATAAAAAAATACCGATATAAATATCATAAGGGCATTAAGCCCATTATACTTCCCTCCCCCAAAATAAGTCTAGTAGCCGCCAAGTCTGGTCGGCTTTTTTTTATTGGTATTTTTACACCATTTAATAATTGTTTTATTATTCTATGTAAATTTTTTTATTATATTTGTTTTTATATTAATAATAGTGTGTGTTGTGGAAAATAAGCTGACATGAACGTTAATGGTGTTTACAATTTAGGTATATATACAAATACAAATGCGGTTCAGGTTGAAAAAAAGCAGACAAAACCCGAAGAACAAAGAAATAGTGCTGCTGTTTTTTCATATAATGATATTAATTCGGATATGGCAATTACCGGTGCAAGATTACCTGAAATTACTTATAAACCGAATTTAAAAAATACTGCAAAAAACAATTTAAGTACTTATGTTTGGAATGAAAAAAATTTTTCAGATTTAGTACAAAATAGAGAAATTTGGACTCCTTCAAAAGGCGGAACTCCTTCTTTAAATGCAGTTGCATCATATTTTGCTTCTAAAAGAGGTGCAAATGAAGAAAACGGCTATGTAGTATTATTTGATGATTTATTATACAAAGAATATAAAACAAATCCTGATTTTAAAAACGAATTAGATAAACATATAGAAAATAATCCTAATACTATTATTTATGATTTTAGAACTAAAAAAGACAATTCAAGTTTAAATTTCGGAATGTTTTTACGGGAGCCTTCATCAGCCATGAAACCATACATTTCTCCGCTGCATTTAGTTAATAAAAACGGAACTATAAGTGATAATGCAGAAAATTTGATGAATGAACGTTTAGAGGATTTTATAAAAGATGAAAAGACATTAAATCTAGTAATGGGATTTCTAAAAGATAATATGATTGTTGATACCTTTGATACCGAAATTCAATTAATGCACGATATAAAAAAAGAATTGGATAAAAAGGGAATTGATATAAAATCTCCGAATACATATTTCTTCGTTTTCAGAGATAAAAATAATACTTCAAAGAGCTGTGACAGAATAAGCTATACATTTGCAACAGAAATGGGAATTGATAATTCACACTTAATAACTGAGGCAAAAGACATACCTGAAGGAGCAAATGTTGTATGTTTAGATGATTTTGCAGGCAGCGGAAATTCTTTGATTGAATTTTCGGGAATTATAGCGGAAACAAATATAAAATCACTTACATTAACACCGTTGACATCAACACAGGGTTCTCAAAAATTTTGGAATAATGACGGCAGTTTCAAATTAGAAGAACTGAAACTTCTTTGGTCGGAAACAAAAGATAATAATGAAAAAAGAGATGAAATAATAAACGAGCTTCAAGCAGCGGAAACTTTAACTTTATTTCAATTATTAAAGAATGATAATATTGATGAAAATACCAAAAATACCGTAAAAGATATAATAAAAACTTCCTGCATGAAGAAAAAATTAAAAGAAGCCGTTGTTGATAAAGCATTAAATAATATTGATAAATGCGGCAATATAAATTATATTACGGGAAGAAAACTTCCGAATGTATTTGCAAGTAATTATTATAATAATTTAAATTCCGAAGATAAAGAAACTTTGCTTAACGGGCTTGGATATTCCTCTGTAATAAGTTTACTCGGGTATGGAAAATCCGGCACTACATACGTAGGACCCGTTATGGCAACAAATACTAATGTCGGAATAATGAGTCAAATAAGTGATATATTCGGGGTTAAATCAAAAGATATCTGCTCAGGTAATATAAACGGAATACAGTTCAAAGCATCGGATTTTGAAAATTTTGTAAAAAATAGTGAAAATACCGGTATTTTTGCTTTTCAAGGAGATTTATTCCTTGGTAATAAAAATTTTTTAGAATATAATCAAAAGCAATATGATTTAGAAGCCAAAATTATTACAGGGCAATATAGATATCAAAATGAAATATTAAATCTCTGGATAGAAAAATTACCGGAACAAAAAACAAAAGTATATAAAATAAATTCTGACGGTTCAAAAGGTGAAGAAATTCCTTCTAATATAACAAATATGCAAAGTATTTCAAAAATAAAACTTGATGCTAAAAATAAAATAGAAGCACTTGGCGATGTTACGACAAACTTGATATATACAAATGGTGAACATCAACTGACTATTTATATGAATAAATCAGGTATTTCCGCATCATCGAACGATGATTCTCCCGTAAGTATACATAAAATTAAAGATGCGGATAATAATTCAAAAGATAAATCTATTTATCAAATTGATTAAAACAAACATTATGGTAAAATATGGAAAGATGTATGATGAATATCTGTAACTATAATAAACAAATATTATACAAAGGTTTAGAAATGTGCCAAAAAACAGAAAAAGAATTTATAGGTAATTTGATAAATCAAATTTCTTTAAACAAATGGAATGTTTCTGAAGTTCTCGGCAAATTGTCAAATAATGGTGAATTAGTCAAAATTCAGCAGGGAATATACAATTATCAAGATTATTATGTTTTTAACGGATTGAAAAGTTATTATGAAAAAAATATAAACGGATACAGAATTGCAGAAAAGACGAACGTAAAATGTGCACCAAAAATAATTGATATAATTGATTTACCGCATAACAACATATTAACCGTTTTAAAATTGAACAGCAGTGATGGCAGACTATATTCTTTCGATAAAAAATTAAATGATTTAAGTATAATAGAGAGAGTTGAAATATTAAACGATTTTAAAAAAATGATTAATTCAAATTATGTTAATATGGATGCTGTTAATTCAACCGATAATTGGAGAATAACTTCTGAAAACAGACTTATGCTGTTAAACTGGGAAAACTTATACAAAGTATGCGATGAAAAAGACAAACTTAATATTCTATCAAAAATAAAGAAAATGATACGAATTAATGATAATATTAAGCCAAATGTATATACTATTTATTAAAACGCAAAATTTTTTTTTTACAAGTTTTCATTTAACCAAATAAAAGGAATGGTTATATGAATATAGATAAAATAAGTTGTTTTAATCAATCTTTTATGCAAAACATAAGACCTATACAGAAAGTACAGAGTTATTTTAAATGTGATACGGAATCAATGGCTGATAAATTTATAAAAACAGTAGATATAGGTAGTACTGATGCCTTTCCAGAAGGTATACTCAGTAATTTTACAGAATCGCATTTTACATTGGACGGCAAAAAAATTAATTCTATGGAAGGTTTTTTGCAGGCATTAAAAACTCCGGATGTAAAACAGCAGGAGGATATATGTCAATTAGTAGGTTATCAGGCTAAAAAAATAGGGCATAAACTAAAGAAAAAAGGAATTTATACCCCCGGTACCGCCTATTGGAATGGAAAAAGCTATGAAAGGGGTTCTAAAGAGTTTTCGGATTTACTTAAAAGAGCATATAATGCAAAATATGATGCTGATGCCGAATTTAGAACAGCTTTGCAGGCAACTAAGGGGAGTAAATTGGTACACTCCATAGGCAAAAATGAAATTATGGAAACAATATTAACAGAAAAAGAATTTGTTGATATTTTAACCGAATTAAGAGATAAAAATTATCAAAAACGAATAAAATTTTTTATGCAGGATTTATTAAAAAAATTGCACTTGTAATTTATACCGGTTAAAAATGTAACTATTTTTCAATGATTTTAAAATTAAAATCTTTGAAAAATAACTGTTTAACACTATAAAAAACACAGTGAAAAAATTCTTCACTGTGTTTTTATAAAGAAAAATTTTATTTTTAATATAAGGGATGCTTTTCGCACAACTTTAGTGAACGAGCTTTAAGTTCCTTTAATTTTGCTTCATCATCATTATTTTCAAGTTTTACAACTTCTGCAATAATTTTACCAACTTCAATCATATCTTCTTCTTTAAATCCTCTTGTCGTAACGGCAGGCGAACCAAGTCTTACTCCGCTGGTTACGAAAGGACTTTGAGGGTCATTAGGAACCGTATTTTTATTTGCGGTAATTCCTGCTTTTTCAAGCAGGTTTGCTATATCTTTTCCGGTTTTTCCTGTTTTTCTTAAATCTAAAGTCATTAAATGGTTATCGGTACCGTTTCCAACAATATCAAGACCTTCGTCCATCAATGATTTTGCAAGTGCCTTAGCATTTAATACAACCTGATGAGCGTATTTTTTAAATTCGGGAGATAAGGCTTCTTTTAATGCAATTGCTTTACCTGCGATAATATGTTCCAAAGGTCCGCCTTGCATTCCCGGAAATACTGCTTTATCAATACCTGCAGCATGTTTTTCTTTACACATTATAATTCCGCCTCTGGGGCCTCTCAATGTTTTATGAGTTGTAGTTGTAACGAAATCAGCATAAGGGACAGGACTCGGATGTTCTCCCGCTGCTACTAATGCTGCTATATGTGCTATATCTGCAAGTAAAAATGAACCAATTTCATCTGCTATTTCTTTAAACTTTTTGAAATCTATTATTTTTGAATAGTTGCTTGCACCGCAAATAATAAGTTTGGGTTTATGTTTTAGTGCCAGCTCCCGTACATTATCATAGTCAATTTCACCTTTTTTATTTATTCCGTATGAAATTATATTAAAATATAGTCCTGAAAAATTAACAGGCGAACCGTGTGAAAGATGTCCTCCGTTTGATAAATCCATTCCCATAACTGTATCACCCGGTTTTACAGCATACATAAATACAGCCATGTTAGCCTGTGCTCCTGAATGAGGCTGAACATTAGCATGTTCGGCTCCAAATAATTTTTTTGCTCTTGCAACTGCTAATTCTTCAATTTTATCAACATTCTCACACCCGTTATAAAATCTTTTATATGGTTTCCCTTCTGCATATTTATTTGTTAATACACTGCCGCATGCAGCCATAACGGCAGGAGATGTAAAATTTTCACTCGCAATTAACTCGATTGTAGTCTGCTGTCTTTTTAATTCTTTTTCAATTAAATCGGCAACTTCACTGTCAGTCTGTCTTATTACTTCTATTTCCATACTTTTTTCTAACCTTTATTATTTTACTAATAAAGCTATTATAGCATAATTGTATAAATATAAGAACTTAAAATTACTTCCCTGATTTTATACAAATAAAAAGGAGGAATAGAAATTCCTCCGAAGAAATACGAAAAAAGGATAAAATTTAAATTTTGTTTTCAACCATATATGACTGTGG
>CAJONH010000279.1 GCA_905235825.1 Candidatus Gastranaerophilales bacterium | reverse complement strand
ACTAAGAATTTTTAAATATTTTCGTCAAGGGGCAGTTTATTTGTATTTACTTCATTGGAACACTATTGATAGTGTGAACACACTCTAAAAATTTTCTCGGGCATTCTATTTGGGAGTTGAAAGAAGTGCTATGAGTGCGGAATTAAGCAAACTTAAAAATGAAGGAATAATTAATATAATAAGAATTGGTTTATGTTATTAAAAAAAATAAGGTAAAAAATAATGAAAAAATGCAAAATAACAGTATTGAAAAGAAATTTTGATGAAGAACTTGCGAAAGAATACGGGGTTGAGGGGTTAACAGCCTGCCCTATGTTAGAGGAAGGACAAGTATTTTATGCCGATTGGGAATGCCCTGAAGGTTTTTGTAATGAGGCATGGAAGGCAATTTATCAATATGTTTTTACACTCGCTCACGGCGGAGCTACAAAAGAATTATTTTATTACGGTGATTGGATAAGGAAACCTGGGGTTGCGATTTGTTCTTGTAATGATGGACTCCGCCCCGTGATATTCAAAATTGAAGCCGAGGAGTAGATATGAACGCAAAAGAATTATGTACCTGCAAAAATACAAAATGCAAATTGCACCCGATAAATCACGACTTTGGCTGCACCCCTTTTGCCAAATTTACCTTTTTGGGGGAGTAATTGTAATCCAATTAAAGCATCAGGGATTTTTGAAAAGAAAGAAAACCGATTATGGATTCCTGTTTCTTCATATTTAATTGAACATCCGAAAGAGAATTTCCTTGTTGATATCGGTTGGGAAAGAGTAATGAGTCCTAATGGAGTATATGACAAAAAAGCACAAATAAAAGCTCTCGGGAGTTTCATACTTTCACTTGAAAAATTAAAATTAATAATAAAGGGAATTGAACTAACCTTATCAAGAAAAATACGAATATTTTATTAAATATTCGCAATTATATTATATCACTGTTTACATTCTGCTATTTATTATAGTTTCTATTATCGCTGTCATTATTTAAGTCTGCATATTCAATTTGAGTGAATGTACCCTTAAAATCATCAAGCGAAATTGTAAATTCTTTTTCTGAATCCCAAGGATTTACGATAGTAACTTTATCACCTGAAATACTTTTTACGGAATATTGGTGTCCGTCTTCTATTTTGAACTCTGAATTGCTGTTTAAATCGGTAAGTGTAGCACTATCGCCTTTGCCTATTGAAGCATTCATTATTTGTCCGTTAGAATTGCTGTTTGTGTATAGTTTTATAGCTTCTTCAATACCGTTGACATTTTTCAATGTTTTTCCGTCTTTAATAATTGAATTTGTTTTAAATACGGTACCGGCTTTACCGGCTAATATGTAAATTGCCTTTTCAAAATTACCGCTGTCAATAGATGATTGGTTAGAACCTTCCTGTTTATCTTCTACATAAGAAGGTGTATTATTATTATAATTTACACTTGCAAGATATTTTTCAACACCTATTTCAATTGCAATCATGTCATCATCACCGGATGAGTAGTGAGAACTTTCATTTTCTCTTGCTCTGGCAACTTCTTCATCAGTAACGGTTATATCGGTTTTTGCACCGTTTGCACCAAAATGCAATATGGTTTGTCCGTCTTTAACTTCTATCATATTTGATAAAATTTCACGACCTTTTGGTGTTGCGTTTAGTGAATTAATTGCAGATAACAGCCAGCAGTCGCCTTTATCTTCCCCTTGTGCTGTTGCACCTATTTTGCCGTCTTTATCTACAAGTGAGTTAACAACATGCTGATTATCTCCGGATTGAACAGGTAAATTATCGTTTGTACTTCTTCTAAAACTGTCTGAAGTATCATCTTGAATATTTATATAAGATGAGAATATATTATCATCTGCAATCATTGGATTTTGCATGTATGAAGAATTATTTCCCAATATAATTCTATTTTGAGTTACTTCTTGTGAACTGCTGTTTTTTAATGCAAACAGATTATTAAACATTCTCTCTTATGCCCCAAATTTATAGTTATTTATATAAAAACAATTTTTTCTAAAAAATTGCCTTTTGATTTCTTTATTAAAAAAAAGGAGATTAACATAAATGTCAATCTCGTGATGATAATATTCTCCCTATACTATTGATTTTATTAAAGTTTTAATATATATTTAATATATAAACGTTTTATAAGTTAACCTTCCATATTTAGATTTTTTAAAATATTATAAATACTTACATTCCACCTTTTGTATCTCATTTAAATTATCTCAATATTGAAAATTGATATTTTTATCGAGAATATTAAGATTTATTAAAATAACTGCCGTAAATAAACTGTTAGGAGCAAAATAAAAATTGCATCATCTATATAGTTATATAATAGTTAAATAATGTTACATTACTACAAAAATAGTAATTTTTATATTAAAAAGGTAAAAAAAAGTGGTATAATATAAATAGATAGGTAACTACAAGTAAAAAACCTGAACGCATAGAATATAGCGAAAGGGATATATGGATAAGATACAATTTCATAATGACCTTAGAAGGTTAATTGAAATTTTACCGCCCAAGATTGTTGAGGAGCTTAAACCATACAATTTGGATGATGCAATTGAACTTGTCCTTGATTTGGGCAGAGTAGGAGAAGTCAGGTATTCGGGCGGAAAAACCGTATATTTGGGAGAGTGTTATGTAGAAGATGCCGATATTGAATATATAACATCCAAAATTCAGCCTTTTACAAATGATAATCGTTCGGGAATTCCCGGTACTTTGCACAGAATAAGTGCAATAAGAAACAGACAGGGTAAGGTTGTGGGGCTGACATGCAGGATTGGACGTGTTGTAACGGGAACTATTGCATGTATAAAAGATATTGTATTGCAAAATAAGAGTATATTATTTTTAGGCAGACCCGGAGTGGGTAAAACTACTAAATTAAGAGAAATTTCAAGACTAGTTGCGGATGAACTCGGAAAAAGAGTTGTTGTAGTTGATACTTCAAATGAAATAGCCGGCGACGGTGATACACCGCACCCGGCGATAGGCAGAGCAAGAAGAATGCAGGTTATGCAGCCGATTTATCAAAAAGACGTTATGATAGAAGCTGTTGAAAATCATACTCCCGAAGTTATAGTCGTTGATGAAATAGGAACTGAGGAAGAAGCACAAGCGGCAAGAACAATTGCCGAACGTGGCGTTATGCTTATAGCAACAGCTCATGGTAATTCACTGGATAATTTAATAAAAAATCCGGCATTATCGGATTTAGTCGGGGGTGTAAGTTCTGTAACACTCGGAGATGATGAAGCAAAACGCAGAGGTTCTCAAAAAACCGTTCTTGAACGTGAAAAACAGCCTACTTTTGATATTGTAATAGAAATTATCGACAGAAATACGCTTGCCGTTTATAAAAATACGGCAGAAGCCGTTGACTATATACTCAGAGGCTGGCCAATAAGACCTGAAATAAGAAAAGTTGATGAAACATATTCAAAAGATACGAATATTGAAAAAGCGGTTGAAGAAGAAAAACAAAAAGAAGAAGAAGATTTGGCAAGTCAAAAGCTAAAATTCAGTTTTTCACGTCAGGAGTATGTAAAGCAGGTTAAAGATTTTAAGAAAATATATATATATGCAGTTTCAAGAACCGTGCTTGACAAAGTGTTGGAACGCTTAAATTTACAAGCCGAAATTACAAGAAATATAGAGGAAGCCGATATTGTAATCGTTCATAAGGCATTTGCAAAGGGCGGAACAAAAATTTTAAGTGTTGCAAATGATTATAAACTGCCAATTTATTATGTACGTTCAAATTCAATGTCGCAGGTGCAGAAAGTTGTGAAAGAAGCACTCCATATACCGGACAGCGAAACATTGCAGGGCTATTATGATGATGCGGAACGTGCTTTAGATGAAGCAAAAGCAGCAGTTCAAAAAATATTGGAAGGTGCAGATAATGTTGAACTGCATCCTCAAAATCAGCAAATCAGGAAATTACAGCACGAGCTTGTTGAACAGCATAATTTATCCAGTGAAAGTGTTGGAGAAGGTGCCGAAAGGCGTTTGCGTATTGTAGGCGGACGTGATTTTAAAAGTGCGGGATAGTTATTTTGTAATTGTTCCAACCCATTTAACTTCGCCTATAACAGCAAAATCAAATTGTTGTTGTTCGGACATGTTTACATAAAAAGAGTCATATTTTAGAGTATTATCAGATATGACTTTAATGGAAGAAGGCGGAATAAATTGTAAACGTTTAGCCATAAATGCATTATTCAGACGTATACAATATATTTTACCGTCAAATATTTGTTTTTTTGATTTATCAACCATAAGCATTGAACCTGCTTCAATGGAAGGAAACATTGAATCACCTTCGCATACAATAAATTCGGTTGTGTCGGGATTTACTCCGATATCTTTAATCAGCTTTCTGCTGACATAATATTTCGGCATTTTATCTGAATTTATTTCAATTCCGTTTTTTAATGATTTCGAAAAATTACCGTTAACAGGAAGTGATATGCCGAATTCATCCTGTATGTTATTTTGTAAATTATTGTCACATTGAAGTATATTGCCATAAAGTTCTAAAATTTTTGATTTATTTTTTGCGGTTAAAGATGATTTCCCGTTTTCAATACGGCTGATTTGCTGTTTTGTCAATCCCAGTTTTTTTCCAAGCTGCTCCTGACTTAAATTACAATTAAACCTTAGTTTTTTTATATTAATCTCATCCATTTTTGTATCCTTCAAGTGACTTTGTTGTATTTTTAAAAACTAAACTTGACAAAGTAAATTTAATTGTGTTAATATTTGACTGTATTAAATAAAACAACATATCAGATATTGCGAATATACAAATGTATATTGATGTATTTGTATAATATGGCATTTTAATCATAAGAAAAATACTACAACAGCTCAATCAACAAATGAACAATATACGTTTATGCGTAGCATTTTTGCTGTTTAATTAACAAACTTACGTAAAATATAGGATTTATATT
>CAJONH010000278.1 GCA_905235825.1 Candidatus Gastranaerophilales bacterium | reverse complement strand
TGTTTTCAGCGACATCGTCGCTTTCAACAAAAGCACTACAGCCTCAGCAAATTTTTCGCTTATCGTGAATTTTTGTTCGGACGTTTTGTTTGCGATGCAGAATTTTGTGCTTTTGCACCTGCATTTCCGTTTAGAATTTGTTTTAATTCAGGATTATCCTTTGATGCTTCTTTTATTTTCTTTTGAATAATTTCAGGATTATAATCATCATTTAAATATTCTATTTTTGCATTTTTACCGAGTTCTGCAATTTTATTTTTAAATATAGACATTTTATCCTGATTTTCAAGAAGTGCAATAATTTCTTTTTTAGTTTGGTCAAAGGTATATTTGCCGGCTTCTTTTCTATCCGTAACCATTATAATGTGATAACCGTAAGGGGTTTGAACAACGGCACTAACCGTATTCGGTTTGAGTGAAAATGCAGCTTTTGAAAATTCTTCCACCATTTCTTCTTTTGTAAAGAAGCCTAAATCACCGCCTTTTAATGCTGAGAGCGTATCCTGTGAATTTTCTTTTGCAAGTGCAGCAAATGTTGAAGGAGATTTTTTTGCTTTTAATTGGAGTTCCTGTGCTTTTTTCTTTGCTTCCGCCATTTGTTTTTTTACTTCGGCATTAAGAGCAGCTTCCTGCATATCTTTATTTTCTTTTTTTATTTTATCTTTGATTAAGTCAGGATTTGCGGCAATCAGAATATGTGAAGCTCTAACCTGCTGAGGATATTTAAATTTATCGGGATTTGCTTTATAATATTTCATTGCATCCTGTTCGCCGATTGATACCATTGCAATGCTGTCTACATATTTTTTTACTTTTACTTCCTGTTCAAGATTTCTTTTGAAATCATCATAAGTTGCACCGTTAGCTTTTAAAATCTGTAAAAACTGGTCTTTTGATGCGAACTTGCCTGAAATTTCTTTTTCTGCCGCTTCAAGTTCCGCTTTTGAAACAGTTATTTTATTCTGTTCCATTGCATTATTTACAAGCGTATTTATTATTAACTGTGAAATTACCTGTTCTTTTGCCATTAAAACCATTACATTATCGGGCTCTTTCTTTGCATCTATCCCTAATGTTTTGAGCATTCCGCCCGAAATTATATCAAATGATTTATTAAAATCTTTTTGAGTAATAACTTTATTATCAACTTTAATAATGTCGTTTTTACCATTTACACCGCATCCCGTAAATACAACCATAACCAGCAGTGAAGCCAATATCGCTTTTATTTTGTTCATTATCTTCTCCTTGGATTACCTAACCTTTATCATTTGTATTAATTTATCTTATCTTTAGTATATGATAAAATAAATAGTACATAATATTAAATATATTTTTTATAAATATTTCTTAATATAATCTAATCTATTCGCTGTAATTATTGCCGATTTTTAATATCTGATAAAAAAGCTCTAAAAGAATATTATATATTTCATTAAAATTAAAATAGCTTTTATTTAAAAGCAGAATACCGGTGCCGTCAAGACATGACTTTGGTGCCATTGTATATTTTATATGCTTTGTAATATTTTTATCAGCCTTGGAATTAACCATATTCCATTCACCTTTTGAAAAATTATTATAAATCCTGATTGCATCGTCCGCTTCACGTATAAGAGATATTCCCGCCCGTGTTGCAAGTAGTCTTAAACGTACAAGTTTAATCAAATTTTCAACACTTTGCGGCATTTTTGAAAATCTGTCTTTCCATTCGGATTGTATAACTTCAAGCTCGCTTTCATTTTTAACATCGGCAAGACGCTTATATTCAATCATTTTTTGTTCTTTTGAACCTGCCCAGTCGTCGGGAATAAATGCCGTTACATTTATATCAACAATAGCGGGCTTATTTTCTTGCGTTTTACCCTCCTGTATTTCCTGAACGGCATCTTCAAGCAGTCTGCAATAAGTGTCAAATCCGACATTTACCATTTGTCCGTGCTGTTTTGTTCCCAAAACATTTCCCACACCTCTTATTTCAATATCACGCATGGCAATTTGATAACCGCTTCCGAGCGTGGTAAATTCTTTAATATACTTTAAACGCTTTACTGCATCCTGTGTTAACAATTTGCCTGTTTTATAAAAGCAGTAACAAAAAGCCTGTCTATCTGTTCTTCCTACTCTGCCCCTTATTTGATAAAGCTGTGCAAGTCCGAATTTATCCGCATCGTGTATTATCATTGTATTTGCATTCGGAATATCAAGACCCGATTCAATTATGGTAGTACACAAAAGTACATCATACTCGTGATTTAAAAATTCCGTCATAATTCTTTCCAGCTCATGTTTATCCATTTGACCGTGAGCAACGGCAAGTCTTATATTCGGCAGTAAATTCTTCAATCCGTCCGCAAACTCATAAATGCTTTCAACTCTGTTGTAAAGGTAAAATACCTGACCTTCCCTTTCTATTTCATAATTAATTGCATTTTTGACAATATTTTCCTTAAATTCCGATACAACGGTTTTAACAGGCAGTCTGTTTGTCGGCGGAGTATTAATTATACTCATATCTTTTATGCCGGATAACGACATATAAAGAGTCCTTGGTATCGGAGTAGCGGACATCGTAAGTATATCAATATTTTTCTTTAATTTTTTCAATTTTTCTTTATCTTTTACACCGAATTTATGCTCCTCATCTATTACCAGCAATCCCAAATCTTTAAATTGAATGTCATTCTGCAATAACCTGTGAGTTCCTATTACAACGTCAACTTCGCCTAAAATAAGTTTATTTATTACTTCTTTTTGTTCTTTCGGAGTTTTAAAACGGGATAAAAGCTCTACTTTTATCGGGTAAGGCTTAAATCTTTCTGAAATTGTCTGATAATGCTGGAGTGCAAGTATAGTAGTCGGAACAACAACTGCTGCCTGCTTTGATGACATTACTGCTTTAAAAATGGCACGTATTGCAACCTCAGTTTTACCGAACCCGACATCACCGCAAATAAGCCTGTCCATAGGACGTTCAAGCTCCATGTCTTCTTTTGTTTCGTTTATCGCTTTCATTTGGTCGGGTGTTTCTGTATACGGAAAGGCTTCTTCCATTTCATACTGCCAAACCGTATCAGGCTCAAATGCGTATCCTTTTGATATTTTACGAAGTGCATATAAGTTAATTAAATCCTGAGCAACATCTTCAACCGATTTTTTAACCTTTGCTTTTGTGGAATTCCAATCATTACCGCCCATTTTTGATAAAGGCGGAAGTACACTTCCGGAGCCCCTGTATCTGCAAAGCATGTTTATTTGTTCTGCCGGTATATGCAGTTTATCGCCACGTGCATATTCAAGAGTTAAATAATCTTTTTCTTCGTTATCTATTGATTGTTTTGTAAGCCCTCTGAAAATACCTATGCCGTGAATCATGTGTACGATATAATCGCCCTCTTTTATATCGTTAAGAGTTTCTATAAAGTCAAGATTTTCACGTCTGTAGTTATACCTCGATGCAGATATATCTTTTGAGCGTTTATTAAAAAATTCTTTGTCCGTAATAAAAATTAAGCGGTAATCTTCAATTATACTGCCCGCAAGCACCATATTATCCGTTATATATACGGCATTTTGAGAGGGATTTTCATCTTGATATGGTATTTCATAATCATTGAAAATTTCTTCAACTCTTTTTTTGTAATCGGTAGCCGTAACAATTGTGTAGCGTTCTTTTAATTTCGTATCGATAAAATCGGCAATACCGTCTAATCCCGATGCAAAAAACGGTATCAATTCCGTTTGAAGCTCTATATTTATATCAAATTCCTCCGATATAAAATTATCGAAATAAACTTTTTGATTACTGCTTACCGTAGTTAAAAAAGAAGATAAATCAATATGATTAAGCGATTTTAAAGGAATATTTAAACCGCCCTGAACATTTTCTTCGTACTGTTTTGTCAAATTATCAAATGCCTGCTCGTATTTTGATTTAAATTGTGTATAATCATCAAATACTACAACATAATCATCAGGTAAAATCTCCGTTATAACTTTTAAATCGGCATTAAAATCATTTTCAAAATACTCAATACCTTCAAAATATTCTTTATTTTTTAACTGTTCTTTTATTTCAAGTGATTTTTCGTCTTCTTCCTCAATTATTTTATAAGAATTATCATTCAATATAAATTTGTATACGGGCTGAATGACAAATTCTTTAATTTTTTCAATACTTCTCTGATTGGAAGCAGAAAATTTTCTTATATCGGTTATGGTATCTCCCCATAATTCTATACGGAAAGGATTTTCATACAGAGGAAAAATATCAATAATATCTCCTCTGATACTAAATTCACCTATATCCGCAACAAGCGTTTTTCTTTTATACCCCAGTTCAACAAGTTTTTTTGCAAGTTCTTCAACATCAATTTCAGTATCAGTTTTGATTTTAATTCCGTTTTTCTTAAAAAAACTTTGAGAAGGAAATTTTTCAAAAAGTGCTTTCGAGGGAATTATAATGAAATCTTTGGGCTTATTGATTATATCAGCCTGTGCGGCATATTTATACAAATTTTTTGAATTGGCATCATATATTGAACCGTCTTGATATGGCAAAATATACGGTTTTGCCGATAAAAAATTATTTAAATCACTTCTGAATTTTAATGCAGTCTGTTCAGAATCAACAATAAAAATTAATTTTTTACCTTGCAGGACAATCTGAGAAAGAATAACAAGTTTAGCCGCATTGGTAATTCCCGAAACGGCAAATGAAGTCCCTTTTTTTAAAAGTGCCTTGATTTTCTCTGATGTTGTATCATTTAAATTTTTTATAAATTTCTGCATTAATTAAATAATAAAACCATAACAAACTTAAATCAATTATTACGGTTAATTATCTGCAATCACGCATTAAACCTGCAATCTGACCTAATATTGTAATTTTATCAAGCTCTGTGCCTTTTAATATAATCGGGTCAAATCCGCAAAGTTCTTTATTGTCGGATATAATTATCAATTGATTTATATTTTTAATAAGTCTTTTTACAAAAATTTGATTTTCAAAAGAAAAAATATAAACTCTGTTATCGATAATTTGCTCATTTTTATCGGTTTTCCTTATAATCAGCTTATCTTTATCAAAAATATAAGGATGCATTGAATTTCCCAACGCATTTATTACATAATATTTCTCCGTTTTAATAATCGGGTCAATAAAACACTCCGAGGAAATATAAATAATTTCCCTGTTTTCTGACAGACAAAAATTATCTCCGTCAAAAAATCCAAAAGTATCGGGAAAATATTCGGCTTTTATAAATGCTTTTTGTTCACCTTCTCCGTTCAGTAAAAAAGCCTCATCGAGTTTTTGCTCCTCCCAGTCTTTAAGCTGCTGTTTCCTTGAAACTCTGTTTTGAATGGCTGAACGGCTGACATTAAATATTTTTGCAATATCATCATAAGTAATTTTTCTTTTTGTTAAATTTTGCAAATCCTGTATTTTCTTGTCAATAAGCATAATTTAGACCTTTATAAGATTAAAGAAAATTCTTTTTTGGGATATTTTGTTGACTTATGAGAGATTATGTGATAATGTGAGTTTATAAAGGCTACGACAAATTAGAGGCTGAATATGTATTTTGTTTTCAAAAAACGGCAGAAATTGTATGCCCGAATTTGAAATAAACCTTTTTGAAGAAATGAAAGAAAATCTCTCAATTAGTGAATTTTCAACTCATATTCTCTCAAATAATAATAAATAAAAAAGATATTTAACTCAATCAACAAATGAACAATATACGTTTATGCGTAGCATTTTTGCTGTTTAATTAACAAACTTACGTAAAATATAGGATTTATATT
>CAJONH010000277.1 GCA_905235825.1 Candidatus Gastranaerophilales bacterium | reverse complement strand
GAGTAATATGTACGCTGAAAGAATAAAACCAATTAGAACAGAATTGGAATTATCTGTAGCAAGATTATCAAAGAAAATAAATATTCCGGAAAGAACGATTGTTTCTTATGAAAATGAAGGAAGAACTCCTTCATTAGATTTTCTTGCACAATTATGTAAAGAATTGCACGTTAATCCCGAGTGGTTTTTATTTGGCGAAGGTGAAATTTTTAATAAAAAATCATCTGAAAATAATCAATTAAATAATTGTATTGAACAAATAGTACTTCAAATTTTGAAAAAAAATCAAATTATTAAATAGGGCTAAAATTATTGTCATTATGTCAATTTAAAAAGTATTTTATATAATTTGATAATTTTTACTGCTTGTTGCATATTAACATAACAACAGATATAATATTATTTATTAGGGGTAAAAATAGGATTTATATACCGGAAAAAACAAGAGGGTAAATAATGCATGAATTAAAAGTAGAAAGCTCTTTTTCAGCGGCACATCATCTTTTGAACTATAACGGCGAGTGTGAAAATCAGCACGGACATAATTGGAAGGTTGAAGTATACGCTAAAGGTACACTGCTTGATAAGTCAAATCTGCTTATTGATTTCAAAGTATTGAAACGTGAGCTTAATATGGTTTTAGATATACTGGATCATAAGGATATAAATACTCTGCCTGATTTTGAAGGAATAAGTCCTTCAAGTGAAATACTTTCAAAATATATATATGAAAAATTAAAGTTAAAAATACCGCAAATTTCCAAAGTATCGGTTTGGGAAACCGAAAAGGCTTGTGCAAGTTATTATGAGGAGTAATAATGCAATCATCGGTTAATTATATCAAAGAAAAAATTTGTGAGTTTCAACCGCAAACAGGTATTATACTCGGGTCGGGGCTTGGCGGTTTTGCCGATGAATTTAACGGTATTGTTATTCCTTATTCAGACATTCCGAAGTTTGAAAAATCCTGTGTTGTAGGACATAAAGGTCAGCTTGTTTTTGCCGAAATTGAAGGTAAAAATGTTGTAATGATGCAGGGCAGGTACCATTTCTATGAAGGATATCCAATGCAGACGGTTACATATCCCGTAAAGGTTATGAAAAAATTAGGCATTCAAACTTTGATTATAACAAATGCAGCAGGTGCCGTTAATAAAAATTTTTCCCCTGCTGACTTAATGTTTATCACAGACCATATAAATTTTATGGGAACTAATCCCTTAATCGGAGAAAATGATAATGATTTAGGGGTTCGTTTTCCCGATATGAGTGAAGTATATTCAAAAGAACTCATTGAAAAAGCTGAAAATACAGCTAAAAATTTAAATATAAGAACATGCAAAGGTGTTTATGCTGCAACAACCGGGCCAAGCTATGAAACACCGGCAGAGATAAATATGCTCCGCTTATCAGGTGCTGATGCCGTCGGTATGTCGACGGTACCGGAAGCAATAACTGCTAAGTGGTGCGGACTAAATGTTTTAGGAATAAGCTGTTTGACAAATTATGCAGCAGGTGTAAAGGATAAACCTTTATCTCACGAAGAAGTAATTGAAACGGCAAATAAAGTCAAAGATAATTTTAAAAGTTTAATTAAAAATATTATAAAAATAATATAGTTTTTATAGTATTTTTTATTCTAAGTAATTTTTTATTCATGTGTATTAAATTCTATGATACAATATTTGTGGGTAAAATCACAAAATTAAAGGAAGTATTTATGATTAAAAGATTATTTTCATTATGTTTGACTGTATTATTAGCATCTTTCGTTCTCGGTTTTAATGTTTCTGCATCAGCTTTTGAATTATCATCAAAAACGCCGATTTTAATTCAATCTGATAGTACTATATCTGCTGAAACAAATAAATCCGGTGATAATGTTAATTTCCACATTGTTAATGTTGTTAGAGATACTAACGGAAATATCGTTTTTCCCGCAGGAACTCCCGTTAAAGCAGCAATAACAAGACTTGAACCAAAAAACAGAATAGGCAGACCCGCTGAACTTTCTGTTGCAGGTTTTACTTCTACACTGTATGACGGAAGACAGGTTGCTTTTTCAGGCAGTATTAATAAAAAATCAGAAAGTAGAATGGCTCGCTCAATTGTTTTAAGTGCTTTGATATGCCCGTTGTTTTTATTAATGAAAGGTACTGCCGTTGAACTTCCTGCAGGTGTTCAAACTACCGTCTATCCTGCTGTTGATTATTCATTATAATTACGGAAAAAATCATAAAAATGATAAAATTGGAAGGGATATTCTATAATTATCCCTTCCATATATTTTTTATAATTTTCTGCTATATCTTTTTCTTCATTCTTTTTTATTATAATCCCGTATTTACCGTCTTTTCGTTTTATCGCACAAATAAAATATATAGGACATTCAAGCAGTTTTGCCAAACGGAACGTACCTTGAGGTAAATTTATTTTATGATTAAACATTGTTGTTGTAATTATTCTTGATGAATTATTTTGGGATATTCTATCTCCTGCAATAAATATTACCTCACCTTTATCAATGTTATCTTTTAATTGTATAATACCGGCCGCATCAAAATCTTCTGCAATTATATATTTTATCGGCATAGGCTTTTTTATTGCATCAAGAAAATCATTAAAAATTTTAGTTTGTTTTTTATTCAGAAATACATTTATACCGAGATTGGGAAAAACTTTTTGTTTTTGAAAAAATGATTGTAAAATTTCAATATTGCCTATATGTGAAAAAATAAAACAAATCCCTTTTTGTTTTGCTATATCATTAAAAAGAATTTGTTTATCAGTTTCATTTTCAAAAATAATATCATCCGAATTTAATCCGCCCGAATACATAATCATTTTATCAACAAGCGAGCAGGCATAAGAATATATCTGCTTATATTGATTGATTAAAGAAGGTTGTATACTTACAAATTTTGAAATTACACTAAAATATTTTTTTGAATAATTTCTTATTTCGCTTGAAAATAAAAATGTAAAAAATGAAACAAAAAATGCAATTATATAAACTGCTTTTTTTCCGAATATAAGATAAATATAATAAGTTAAAATCAATCGTTTTTTACCGGCTGATTTTTCTTTTGCCTGAAACCACTGCATATTTCATTCATCTTTTCTATAAATTATATTACCTGTAAGATACGAAACAATTATACCGAAGAATAGAATTAGTGCAATTGAACTTAATAATTTAAATGAAGTTAAGGATAAAAGTAAAAAAGAAAATGATGTTGTAAGTGCTGAAACAAAAACTGCATTATTACTGTTTTGTTTATTTTCTGATTGGAAAACCGAATAATCAATAGTAAAACCCAAAACTAAAAACATAGAAATTATACTAAATAAATTTATTTCACTATATATTAAAGATGCTAAACCTATACAGGAAAATATACCCGCTATAGACGGCAGAAAAATTTTAAATCCTTTTTTTATACCATAAAATATCCAAAGGAAAATGAAAACAGAAAGAAATAATAATGGTATATATTTTATAATTTTATATCTGTATTCTTTTAAATAATTTTCTGTATCGGTTTTTATATTTATTATTTTCATACCTTTTTCATCGATTTTTAAATCCTTTTGTGTGAAAACGTACATCATTGAAGTATTTTCGTTTAAGAAAAACTCTTTTATAGCAGGTGCATTTATTATTTGGTATTTCTGATTTTTTAAATTATTTATTTGTTTATCTGATAGAATATTTTTAAAATTATCAAGATTATTTCTATATAATTCTTTAACTAATTTAATGTTTTCTTTTTGAGTTTTTACAGAAGGAAAAATTTTTGAAAGCGAAATATATTCAATTTTTTCTTCTTTTAATTTTTCTGCAATTATATTTTCTTTTTCTAATATTTCTTCTATATTTTTTCCTTTTACGGTTATAATTTGAGTTTGAATATTTTCTTTATTTTCGGATTTTTTATATAATTGTTCAGCCTTCAATAATTTTTTTGAAGGAACATAAAAAGCAGAAAGAGAATCATTAAATTTTAATTTTGAATACCCCGTAACTGAAAGAATTATTAATAAACATAAAACTGCTTTGCTTACATTATAATTTATCCTAATATTTTTTTCGGGTTTTGGAATTTTAAAATAAGAATAATATAAAAGAACAAAGCAGTATATTGAAATAAGTGCAAAAATCGAAAATACGGCAATTTGTTTTAAAAGTTCAATGCCGGTTAAATAAAATAGTATAAAAGGCACAATTGTTGTAAGGATACTGATAGTTAGATTTTTTATAAAATTTTTATTAATTTCTTGATGAAAAAAGTAATGATATGAATAATCAATACCAAGTCCTATAATTGACGTTGAAAATACCATTGTTATAACCTGAAAATCCTGAAAAAATAATTTTACGGCACAAAATCCCGATAAAATTCCAAAACCTATACTTAATATAACAGGTATGATTATTTTTATATTTTTAAAATAGTAATAAGTAACAGCTAAAATTAATAATAAAGATAAAATTGTAATAATATTAATTGCTGTTTTTGCATTTTTACTTGTATAATAAGAATGAACGGGAGTTCCTGCAAGATGTATTTTGGAATTTTCACTTGATAATTCTGATTGAAGTTTTATAAGTTTTTCAATTTCTTTATTAATAAGTTCGATAGGATTTTTATTTGTATCTTTTACTCTTAATTCAATTGCAGTTAAATTATCATATTGTTTTTTTTCAGGCTTATTGGAAAGTAAAAAATCCGTGAATAGAAAATAAGGGTCTTTTTCAAACGGTATAATTTGAACGGAAATCGGATTATAAAGCTGTTCCAATGCATTTTTATATAAAATATCATATTTTTTATTTTTCAATAAATCTCTATCATCGTCTGATAAAAAATTGGAATTGGATTTTTTATATTCCGAAAAAATGTTAGAAAAATCAAATTCATTTACTTCAAAAAAATCATTATTCATTTTTTTCAAAAACTTTTCTTTTAATTTTGAAATATCATTACCTTCAAAAATAACTTTAGTTATCAATAATGATTTATTTGAAATTAAAATAATATCAGATACATTTTGAACATTTTCAGGAAGTAATGTTTTTACAAGGTTTGTTTCAAAATTTACTTTTTTACAAAATATTACAATAATAAAAAAAATTAATATAAAAAATAAAGCAGTAAATTTTATAATTTTCATTTTTCAAACCATAATGTAGTTGATGAGCCGTTGTGCATTTCTATTTTTATTTTTTGAATATAATCACTGCCTTCAATTAAAATTGAATATAAAAAATCGGCAGTTTTTTGATTTTCGTCAGGTTTAAGTCCGACTATCCAATTTGGCTTATTTTCCTGAAAATAAAAATTAAATTCCTTTTCCAATTTTTTATATTTTTTTTCTGAAATTGCCCTTATTATATCATTAATTTGTTTGTAATTTTTATTTGTATAATCAACTGTATATTTAACAGGATATGTTGTATAAAAATAAACTCCGTTATTTTCTATAAATTCAAAATCACCCGATGATAAAATCGGTTTTTCTATATCAGGCAGAAGTTTTTCCTGTCTGAATTTACATTTTATACTTTTTATTTCGGGTAATTTAGCGGTAATATTTTCAATTTGTACCTGATTTTCCCACACATCCGCAAAAACATACTCCGGCAACATAAAAAAAATAATAATAATAATAAAATATAAAATTTTTTTTGTTTTTATAAAATGCATTTATTTCTCCGAATAATTATATGTTAATATATAACAATGATAAATACAAATAAAAAGATAATAATAACAGCAGTAATAATATTGAGAAAAAATTTTGAATATGCAATAATAAACAGGTATTAAGCGAGGTAAAAATGCTGCAAAAACTTCTTATTGCCGATGATGATAATGAAATCAGGGAACTTCTTGAATTTGACCTTTCACACAGCGGATATAACGTAGATATAGCAAAAGACGGAGAAGAAGCACTGAATAAAGCTCTAAAAGAAAATTACGATTTAATTTTACTTGATGTTATGATGCCGAAAATGAACGGTTTCGACGTTTGTAAAAATATAAGAAAAACCAAGCCCGATATTCCCATTTTAATGCTGACCGCAAAAGGTACAATTACAGATAAAACTCAGGGATTTGACTCCGGTGCGGATGATTATATAGTAAAACCGTTTGATATTCAGGAAGTTCTGCTTCGAGTTCGAGCTTTGGTAAGACGCAGTCCTTCCGTAAAAGCACTCCCGTCAGTAAAACATGAAATTTTAAAAACAGGGGATATTGAAATTTTTCCTGACTCTCTGGAAACTGAAATAAAAGGAAAACGCATTAAATTAACACCCACCGAGTTTGAAATTTTATACTGCCTTATGCAGCATTTCAACGAAGCAGTAACCCTTGCTGTACTTTTAAATGAAGTATGGGGATACAATTCCGATGATGATGTACGTATGCTTCGTGTACACGTAGGAGGGCTTCGCCAAAAAATCGAACAAAATCCTAAAATGCCTGATTATCTGCAAACAGTTACAAATGTCGGTTATAAACTAACCCCGTTTGGAAGTGATGCCGATTAAAAATTACGGATTATAAGTATATATATAATCAGCTCCTTCTCTAATAGGACAAGCCAATTTATAAGATATCGATTTCATAAAACTATCAACTTTATCTTTATAATCGAAAGTTTCCAAAACTATAACCGGTTTATTGGAACATATTGTTTTTACTGCCCCTTTTAAACATTCAATTTCTGCACCTTCAACATCTATTTTTATTAAATCTATTTTTTCGGGTATATTTATTCTATCAAGCTGTCTAAATGTATAATTTCCGCCTGATGACTTTTTAAAAGAAGTTCCTCCGATATTTGTTTCAACAAAACTACTTACTTCTCCCCTGCAGGTTTCATCCATAAGTCCGAAATTATAAATTTGAATACAATCCTCCAGCGAATTAAGTCTGACATTTGCCTGAAGTATTAAAAATGTATCGGCAAAAGGTTCAAAAGCATATATTTTCTTAGCATGGCGTTCTAAAGCCCAATACACGGAATGACTGCCGATATTTGCCCCGATATCGAGAATAACAGCATTATCAGGTAGATAATTATTTATAATATCAAGTGCAGATATATCCCAATAATTATCGGAATCAACAATTATTCTTGAAATACAGTCCTTGGGATAATGAGGCAGAAAAAATTTTGCTTTCTTTATATTAAAAACCTGAGCATTAACAGCCTGTGAAAAAATTTCATATTGTCTTCTTTTCCAAGGATTTAATATTTCATATATTTGTTCAGTGGTTAGAGTGTTTTCGTTCATATATATGCGAATACAGCCTGATATACGTCATACAATATATATTTAATTTCGCAATTTGTCAATAATTAAGAGTGTACTAATTAAATAATGGTTTGTGAATTGAAAATAAAAAAATATTCAAGCGGATACTTCTCTCCTAAATTGCAAACTTCAACCCTAAAAGTGCAAAACAACGCACTTTCATCTGCTGTTTCAGTATGCAATTTAACGGAGTTTCGTATATGCTTTCACATTTTTTTGTTTTCAATTCCATTATTTAGTTAATAACAAATAAAGGAATGTAATTATTTTTTAAGGTATTGACATGAAACTATAATATTAATAAGTATTTCGACTAAAAAAAATAAATTTTTTACAAAATGTTAATATTTGTATAGGAAAATATTTAAAAAATATTTTTTTTCTTGACGGTAGGGTTTTAGCAAGTATCATTTTAGAATGACCATTAGTGTCTTTGTGTACTTATGGCAATCAAAAGAAACATTATAAATAAATTTAATAATTTTATATATAGTAGTATGTTAGTACACCACATAACGAGAGGTGAATGAATGTTAAAACAAAAATATTCTGAGAGAATAACTCCGATGGGCATGCCCAAAACAAGATTGGACGATCTGCCGGATTTAATCGAGGTTCAGAAAAAGTCGTTTGAATGGTTTTTAAAAGAAGGATTGAAAGAGGAATTTCTATCGTATTCTCCTATTAAAGACTATACCGGCAGATTAGAATTACACTTTTTGCCGAATTACACATTTGATAATCCAAAATATTCATTGGAAGAAGCAAGAATACACGATGCTACTTACGCAAAACAATTGAGAGTAATGGCTCGTTTAGTAAACCGTGATACCGGTGAAATAAAAGAACAGGAAGTTTATATCGGCGATATACCGACAATGACAAATAAAGGTACGTTTATTGTAAACGGTGCCGAACGTGTTATTGTATCTCAGATTGTACGTTCTCCCGGCATATATTTTAAACGTGAAATATCTCCTACGGGTAAGAGATTATTTAATGCCACATTAATCCCGAACAGAGGTGCATGGTTAAAAATTGAAACCGATGCAAACGATATAATTTATGTAAAAATTGATAAAAACAGAAAAATTTTGGCTACAACTCTGTTAAAGGCTTTGGGTATTACAGTAAGTGAAATGGAAACAATATTCACTCACTTTGAATTTTTAAAGAAAACTCTGGAAAAAGATACAACAGAAACAACAGATGATGCTTTAATTGAAGTATATAAGAAATTAAGACCCGGTGATCCTGCTTCTGCAGCCGGCGGTCGTACAATTATAGAATCAAGATTTTTTGATGATAAAAAGTATGATATCGGCAGAGTAGGCCGTTATAAATTAAATAAAAAATTAAATCTCAATGTTGCGGAAACACAAAGAACGCTTACTATTCAAGACCTTGTTGCGGCTGTTGAGTATTTAATCAACTTGACTTATGACGAAGGAAGCTGTGATGATATTGACCATTTAGGAAACAGAAGAATAAGAAGCGTCGGAGAGTTATTACAAAACCAATTCAGAGTAGGTTTATCAAGAATTGAAAGAATTGTTAAGGAAAGAATGACACTTCAGAATTCAGAAACACTTACTCCGTTGAACTTATTAAATACAAAACCTCTGGTAGCTTCATTAAAAGAGTTCTTCGGTTCATCACAGTTATCACAGTTTATGGACCAAACAAATCCGTTAGCTGAATTAACGCACAAAAGAAGAATTTCAGCTTTGGGGCCCGGCGGTCTGGTTCGTGAAAGAGCAGGATTTGCCGTTCGTGATATTCACCCTTCACACTACGGAAGAATATGTCCTATTGAAACCCCCGAAGGTCCTAATGCAGGGTTGATTGGTTCACTTGCTACTCACGCAAGAGTTAATGATTACGGTTTCATTGAAACACCTTACTTTCTAGTAAAAGACGGAGTTGTTACAAATGAAGTACATTATATGAGTGCCGATGAAGAAGAAAACTTCCGTGTAGCTCCATCAGACTTGACTTTGAATGAAGACAGAAGTATTAAAGCCGAATACGTACCTATTCGTTATAAATCCGAATTTACAATGGGTGAATCAAAACGTGTCGACTATATGGGGGTTTCTCCAATTCAGGTTATTTCGGTTGCTACTTCCGTAATTCCGTTCATAGAACACGATGATGCTAACCGTGCATTAATGGGTTCTAACATGCAGCGTCAGGCAGTTCCGTTATTGATTACGGATAGACCTGTTGTTGCAACCGGTTTGGAAAAAAGAGCCGCAAAAGACTCTTGTATGGTTGTAGTATCCGATGTTGACGGTCTTGTTATAAAAGTAACGGGCGAAGAAATTTGGATTAAAGATAAGCAGAATAAATTACATAAATATCAATTGATGAAATATGTAAGAAGCAATCAGGATACTTGCATAAATCAAAAACCGATTGTTTCGGAAGGCAGTGAGGTTCAGGTCGGTGATGTAATTGCCGACGGTGCATCAACCCACTACGGAGAACTTTCATTAGGTAAAAACGTACTGGTTGCTTATATGCCGTGGGAAGGATATAACTTCGAAGATGCTATTCTTTTAAGTGAAAGATGCGTACACGATGATATATTTACTTCATTGCATATTGAAAAGCTGGAAATTGAAGCCCGTCAAACAAAACTCGGTCCCGAAGAAATTACAAGAGAAGTTCCTAATGTATCAGAGGATGCATTAAGACACCTCGATGAAAGAGGTATCGTAAGAATAGGTGCGAGAGTTTATGCTGATGATATCCTTGTTGGTAAAGTTACTCCAAAAGGGGTATCAGAGCATCCGCCAGAAGAAAAGTTATTAAGAGCAATTTTCGCTGAAAAAGCAAGAGATGTAAAAGATAATTCATTAAGAGTACCTCACGGTGAAGGCGGTCGTGTTGTCGATGTTAAAGTATTTGACAGAGAAAAAGGCGACGAACTTTTACCGGGTGCTAATACTTTGATTAAAGTTTACATAGCACAAAAACGTAAAGTATCGGTAGGTGATAAACTTGCAGGACGTCACGGAAACAAAGGTATCGTTTCCAGAATACTCCCGAAAGAAGATATGCCATTCTTACCTGACGGAACTCCTGTTGATATAGTACTTAATCCGCTGGGTGTGCCTTCTCGTATGAATGTAGGACAGACTGATGAATGCTTATTAGGTTTGGCATCATACTTGACCGGTGATTACTATGAAGCACCTTCGTTTGATGAAATGTACGGAGAAAATAAATCTGAAATTTCAACAAAATACGAATTGATGAGAGGTATAAAAGAATCAGGCTGCAACTGGGTAGGTGAAGACGGTAAGGTTATACTTTATGACGGAAGAACAGGTGAACCGTTTGATAGACCTGTTTCTGTAGGTATAACATACTTCTTAAAACTTGTTCACCTTGTTGACGATAAAATACACGCAAGAAGTACAGGACCTTATTCGCTTGTAACACAACAGCCTTTAGGCGGTAAAGCTCAATTCGGCGGACAGAGATTCGGAGAAATGGAAGTTTGGGCTCTTGAGGCTTATGGTGCAGCTTATACACTTCAAGAAATGCTGACAATTAAATCCGATGATGTAAACGGACGTTCGAGAGCTTATGAGGCAATTGTAAAAGGTGATAACATTCCTCGTCCGGGTATTCACGAATCATTCAAAGTACTTGTAAGAGAATTACAAAGTATAGGTTTGGATATATCCGTATCGAAGAAAAGCGGAGAAGAAGTAGATTTGATGTCTGATACAGACGATTTAAGGAAAGCTGCTCCTAAGAGAATACTTTCTGATATTGATTCGGAACTGTTAAACATCAATTTTATTGAAACGCCAAGTGCATTTAAAGAATAGACATTACAATTAAGTGTGCGGATTAACTCCGCACACTGATAAAAAAAGGAGATATAAAATTGTCTACAAGTATAGATTATTTTGATTATATAAGAATAAGCATAGCTTCTCCGGAACGAGTATTAAAATGGTCATACGGTGAAGTAACGAAGCCTGAAACAATTAACTACCGTACTTTAAAACCTGAAAGGGACGGTCTTTTCTGTGAAAGAATATTCGGACCTACAAAAGATTGGGAATGTTATTGCGGTAAATATAAAAGAGTAAGACATAAAGGTATTATCTGCGAAAGATGCGGTGTAGAAGTTACTGATTCTAAAGTAAGACGTCACAGAATGGGGCATATAAAACTCGCTGCTCCTGTCAGCCATATTTGGTTTTTAAAAGGTATTCCTTCATATTTAGGCTTACTTTTGGATATGACATTGAAAGACCTTGAACAGGTTATCTATTTTAACAGCTATGTTGTTATAGATCCTGCCGACAGTGATTTCAAAAAATATCAGTTATTGACCGAAGAAGAATATGAAGACTTTATGCTTGAACACGAAGAATCTCAACTAAAAGTCGGAATTGGTGCAGAAGCAATAAAAGAATTGCTCGGAGAAATTTCACTTCAAGAAATGGCAGAGGCTATAAGAGGTGAATTATCGGGTCTTTCAGGCAGTGTACAAAGAAAAGCAAAATTAATTAAACGATTAAGATTAGTTGAATCTTTAATCGAATCCGGAACAGAGCCGACATGGATGGTAATGGATGTATTACCTGTAACACCTCCTGATTTAAGACCTATGGTTCAATTAGACGGCGGTCGTTTTGCTACATCCGATTTAAACGATTTATACAGACGTGTAATAAACAGAAATAACCGTTTGTTAAGATTACTTGAAATGGGTGCTCCCGAAATTATTGTAAGAAATGAAAAACGTATGCTTCAAGAAGCTGTTGATTCATTGATAGACAATGGCAGAAGGGGTAGAACCGTAGTTGGCCCAAGCAACAGACCGTTGAAATCGTTAAGCAACATTATAGAAGGTAAGCAGGGTCGTTTCAGACAGAACTTATTAGGTAAACGTGTCGATTACTCAGGTCGTTCCGTTATCGTAGTAGGGCCTAAATTAAAATTAAATCAATGCGGACTGCCGAAAGAAATGGCAATCGAGTTATTTAAACCATTTGTAGTTAATAAATTAATTGAAAGAGGTTTTGTACAAAATATAAAATCCGCTAAAAAGAAAATAGAACGCTCTGAAGCTGTGGTATGGGATATATTGGAAGAAGTTATCGACGGGCATCCGGTATTATTAAACCGTGCTCCTACACTTCACAGGCTTGGTATTCAGGCATTTGAACCTGTATTAGTTGAAGGACGTGCTATTCAGCTGCATCCGTTAGTATGTACGGCATTTAATGCTGACTTTGACGGTGACCAGATGGCTGTTCACGTTCCGTTATCAATAGAAGCTCAGACGGAAGCAAGAATGTTAATGCTCGCTACCAACAACATATTGGCTCCTGCTACGGGGAAACCGATTATAGCAGCTTCACAGGATATGGTTTTAGGTATGTATTATCTGACCTTAATGAAAGAAGACAATGAAAATACCCAATTAAAATATTTCTACAGTTTCCAAGATGCAATAGCAGCACACGAAACAGGTGTAATAAAATTACACGACAGAATTGTTGTTCGTGATGAACACGGCGACAGACTGGAAACAACAGTAGGAAGAATTATTTTTAATGAAACGGTAAGAAATTCAATATTTGCTTCTTAATGCAAAATAATTGATATTTCAATTGTCAAGTAAAACATTAACATTAAAACTGGACTTAAAGGGAAAAAAAATGGAAACAATGATACATAAAAATGCTAAAAAATCGTTTGATTTTATTAATGAACAAGTTAATAAAAAATCGATTAATAAACTGTTAGCACAGATATATCTTGAATTTGGCGGAGCAAAAACAGCACAGCTTGCTGATAATCTTAAAAATTTGGGTTATCATTATGCTACAAAATCAGGAACGACTATTTCAATTGCAGATTTATCAGTTCCGGCAGATAAAAAGGAACTTTTAAAAGAGGCGGAAGAAGAAATTCAAAAATCAACTCACAGATATCTTAAAGGAGATATTACCGAAGTTGAAAGATATACAAAAGTTATCGATACTTGGAGTGAAACAACTTCCAAATTAACGGCAAGAGTTGTTGAAAATTTCGATAGATTGAATCCCGTTTATATGATGGCATTCTCAGGTGCAAGAGGTAACTTGTCGCAGGTATCACAGCTTGTAGGTATGAGAGGTTTGATGGCAGACGCACAAGGTCAGATTATCGACTTACCAATTAAATCAAATTTTAAAGAAGGCTTATCAGTTACCGAATATATTATTTCATCTTACGGTGCAAGAAAAGGTCTTGTAGATACAGCTTTAAAGACAGCCGATTCAGGATATTTAACAAGACGTTTGGTTGACGTTGCACAAGATGTTATAATTCGTGACCATGATTGCGGAACGCATCACGGAATTATGATGACGGATATCTCAGACGGTGAAAAAATAGTTGCTCCTTTAACCGAAAGACTTTTAGGAAGAACAATAGCAGAAGATATTAAAGATGCTGAAGGTAACGTTATTGTTCCTGCAAATACAACAATAGACAGAGATGATATAAGAAAAATTAAAAAACTTGATTTACATAAAGTTTTAGTTCGTTCACCATTGACTTGTGAACTTGAATACGGAATTTGCCGTAAATGCTATGGCTGGGCAATGACAACACAAAAACTTGTTGACGTTGGTGAAGCAATTGGTATTATTGCTGCTCAATCAATCGGTGAACCCGGTACGCAGCTTACAATGAGAACTTTCCATACCGGCGGTGTATTCAAAGGTGCAGGTGCTATGAAAGAAATTATAGCGGAAGCTGATGGTACTGTTTCATCTAAAATATTTACAAGAGATATGAGAACAAGACACGGTGATAACGTAGCTATTACAGTACAGGAATCGGATTTAGAAATTAAATCGGGTTCAAAATCAAGAAAATATCATATTCCTTCCGGTGCTGTTCTTTATGTAAATATCGGACAAGAAGTTAAAACAGGTGATAAAATTGCCGTTTATGAACCTTCATCGGGCGGTGACGGAAGCCGTTTAACAGAGAAAGCTACAAAGGATATTACATCAGATTTATCCGGTGAAATAGTATTTGAAGATTTCGTAGCTGATGAAAAGAAAGACAGACAAGGTAATATTTCAAGAACTGCAAGTAAAAACGGTATAGTTTGGGTATTAGGCGGCGATGTTTATAATCTTCCCGGTGGTTCAAAAATTCTTGTTGAAGACGGTAAAGCCGTAAAAGAAGGTGAAAAATTAGCCGAAATTAATGTTATATCCGAACACGGCGGTGAAGTCAGACTCGGTAACGATCTTGAAATTAAAGAAGTTGCTTTTGACGGTAAAATGATTAAAAAAATTGTTAAGGGTAAAGAATTAACAATAGTTATAGCATCAATTTCAGCTTCAAATGCAACATTTGAGCAAACTAAAAAGGAACAGATTTGGACTGTAAATTCAACAGGTGAAAAATACATTGTTAAAGCTCCTGTTGATACGGAAGTTGAATCAGGAATGATTATTGCCGAGCTTATTGATGAAGAATATACTGTTCCTTCATCAGGTGAAATAAGATATAACGGTATAGAAGTTGATGAAAATCAAATTATTACTCAAAGCGGTGAGTTGATATTTATACCCGACGAAATTCATCAGGTAAATAAAGATTCCGCTTTAAAAATGGTAGAATCGGGTACGTTTGTTACTGCCGGAACTGAAGTTGTAAAAGACTTATATGCTCACATAGACGGTATTGTTGAAATTAAAGAATTCAACGATATGATACATGAAGTGGTCATTCGTCCCGGTGAAATATACAATTTATCAGGTATTGGCGAACTTAATGTCGATGAAGGCGAAATTGTATCTGCCGGTCAGGAAATTGCACCTAAAATTAAAGCTAAAGTTGATTCAATCGTAACTATTATGGATAATGAAAAAGATAATATTGAGATTGATGATTTAGAAGAAGATGTAAGTGTTGCTGCTTTGGATGAAAAAACTATTTCAAACCAGCCTATACAAATTCTCGTAAGACCGGTGCAAAGATTTAATGTTGATACAAAAGATGTTTCGATAAAATTCAATTCTACCGATGAAGCAATTGACCTTGTACCTGTAACACAATTACAGTATAAAGACGGTTCAAGAGTAAGAAACTTTGACGGCGGTGTGTTGACCAGAACAAGTTTAGTTCTTCAAATGGACGGATATTTAAGTCATTTAAAAGGGCAATTGGAACTCGATGAAAACGGTCAGTTAAAAATTGTTGTAATCGAAAATTTGATTGTAAGAAGGGAAGTTGAAGGTGCATCAAAGACTGCTGCATCAATGCAAACAGAACTTCTGGTACATGACGGTCAAGTTATTGAGCCAAAAACGCCTGTTGCCAAAACGCAGGTTCTTGCAATTAATGATGCTGTTGCAAGTATAAAAGATAATAATCAAGATATAAGAAGATTATTACTTGTTTCAGATAGTTCAGAATCTGTAATCACCGTTAAATCAAAGCCTATTGTGAAACAAGGCGAATTAATAAAAATGGATAATGTAATATCCGAAGGCGGTGAAGTCTCGGAATTATCAGGCTATGTAAAGAGTGTTGATAAAAATTCTATTACATTGCGTGTTGGTCGTCCGTACTTAATAAGCCCCGGTACTATGTTACAGGTAGCAAACGGTTCACTTGTAAATCGTGGTGATATGATTGCAACATTGGTATTTGAAAGACAAAAGACGGGTGATATCGTTCAAGGTTTACCTCGTGTAGAAGAACTTTTGGAAGCAAGAAAACCGAAAGATTCTGCCGTCGTTGCTGAATATGCAGGTAAAGCTGAAATAGAAATCGAAGATGATATTCCAAGATTATATTTAGACGGTGAACTCGGAAGACAGGAAGTTAAATTTTCTATAGATTCCAACATCATTGTTGCAAATGGTCAGGATATAGCAGTTGGTCAGCCTTTAACCGGCGGGCCGTTAAATCCTCATGATGTAATCAGATTGAATGGTGTTGAAGCTGCTCAGCAATATCTTGTTGATGAAGTACAGAGAGTATATCGTTCACAGGGTGTAGAAATTGCTGATAAACACGTTGAAGTAATTGTAAGACAAATGACAAAAAAAGTAAAAATTCTCGAATCGGGCGATACAAAATTACTTCCGGGTGAGTTCCTTGAATTTAAAGAAGTTAAACAGGAAAATGAGGCTGTAACAAAAGAAGGCGGACAACCTGCAACTTATGAGGCAGTTTTACTCGGTATTACAAAGGCAAGTTTGAATACTGAAAGTTTCATTTCAGCAGCTTCATTCCAAGAAACTACAAGAATATTAACAGAAGCGGCAGTTGAAGGTAAACGTGATTTATTAAGAGGTTTAAAAGAAAACGTTATTATAGGTCGTTTAATACCTGCCGGAACAGGTTTTTATCATCTTACCAATGCTTCGGAAGAAAAGGACAGAGAAGCTCAAAAGCGTGCAGCTGAAAAGAATGCAGCAAGAAAGCCGTCTGCAATTCTGGAAGAAATTGAAGGTATGTTCGGTACACCCGAATTAACAGATTATACAATCGAGTAATGATAAATTAAATAAAAAAAGTACCGATTGATTAAAATCGGTACTTTTTTTTATTGTAATGAAATGAAATTAATCCACCTGCTATGTAGGTGTGTTCCCAGTAGCTTTATCTTAAAGTAATTTTACTCAAGAAAAAATCTTCAAATCGAATTCTTCATACCTATTTTGTTAATTTCAACTCTAAACGGCATAACTCGCAGTCGCTCAAACAGATGCCGTTTTTCTGTTGTTTCAATAAACAAAATAACGGTATTACGAATATGATTTTCAGATTTTTTCTTTTTTAAAATTAGTAAAAGCAAAGAAAGAAGGTATTATTTAAAGCGGTATTCTATATGGATATTCTTCAGGAAATTCAAAATTATAAAAAGATATATATCCGGAACAGGACATAGGTGTTTCTCTGCACATTCCGAGAGCTGCTTCTTTATTAGACATGCTTTTCGTTAGGTATGGAATAAAATCACCTTGTCTGATAAATGAAGAATCAGTTGCAGGACAATAATTAAAATAAAATATATCTTTACCCGGAATATTTGGCGGATTATCACCATTAATATCATAAATAAAAGTCATACAAGATGTTTTTTTGATTGAAAATGATGTTGAATCACTAAGAAACACATGAACATTGCCATCTGCATCTACATCTTTTTTTAAATATGTAACATAAGGTAATATATATTCATTCATAAAACGTTCTTCTGTTATTGTTTCAGGTTTTAAATAATAATCAATCCAATCACTGTAATCCTTTTGAGCTTTAAGTTGTATTTGTTTAATTATTGTGTGAAATCGCTGTATTTTTGTTGCTGCAACCCTTCTTGTATAATTAAAATAAACATTTTGGAAAAATAATAAGGATAAAACACTTATAATAACCATGGTGCAAAATGTTTCTGCTAAAGTAAATCCTTTTAAATTCATTATTTATACCTTTTAATTAATGTGGCTTGCACCAATGATGCTCTAAATATAACAGTTAATATTTATTTTGTCAAATATTAACAAAAAAAAGCTCCAATTTTATATGAAGCCTTCTTTTTTGTTTTATTATATCTAATCCGGTTTCGCACTCTGCCGCCGTGTCAACCCCGCCGGCAAAGTGCTTATTAAATCTATATAATACCTTGAGCCATCATAGCAGCAGAAATTTTCTTAAATGCTGCTATATTTGCACCGGCAACGTAGTTATGATCAAGATTATATTCTCTTTCTGCTTTTTGAATTTGATTAAATATATTAATCATAATGCTTTCCAATTTTTTGTCTACTTCATCAAAAGTCCAAGCATCACGCATTGAGTTTTGAGTCATTTCTAAAGCAGAAGTTGCAACACCACCAGCATTTGCAGCTTTTCCGGGAGCAACCAAAATTTTATTTTCTTGGAAGTAAGCAACTGCTTCATTTGTACAAGGCATGTTAGCACCTTCACCAACAGCAATAATGCCTTTTTCAGTTAATAATTTTGCTGCTTCCAGATTAATATCATTTTGCGTTGCACAAGGAAGAACAATATCAGCTCTTAAAGTATATACAGCAGGAATACTGTCTTTATTTTCCAAATAAATTGCGGAAGGAACAAAATTTAAATACTCTTTAATTCTTCCTCTTTGAACTTCTTTTATTTGTTTAACAACATCAAGTCTGATACCGCTTTCATCTAAAATGCATCCTGATGAATCGCTCATTGCAATAACTTTTACACCCAGCTGCTGAGCTTTTTCACAAGCATAAATAGCAACATTACCGCTTCCCGATATAATTGCAGTTTTACCTTCAAGCGATATATTATTAGCTTTTAGCATTTCACGCATAAAATACATCAAACCATAACCTGTTGCTTCTTTTCTTGCCAGAGAACCGCCGTATTCCAGCCCTTTACCTGTTAATACACCCGCTTCATAAGTATTTCTTATTTTTCTGTATTGTCCGAATAAATAACCTATTTCTCTGCCGCCAACACCAATATCACCTGCAGGAACGTCCAAATCTTGTCCGATATGTTTTTGAAGTTCATTCATAAAACTCTGGCAGAAATTCATAATTTCTCTGTCTGATTTTCCTTTCGGGTCAAAGTCGCTTCCGCCCTTACCGCCGCCTATCGGACGGGTTGTCAAAGCATTTTTGAATATTTGTTCAAATGCCAAAAATTTCATTATACTTTGATTTACTGACGGATGAAATCTTAAACCGCCTTTATATGGTCCTATTGCACCGTTAAATTGTACTCTAAAACCTCTGTTAACCTGTACCTGACCTTTATCATCAGTCCACGGAACACGGAATGATATAATTCTTTCGGGTTCGACAAGTCTTTCCAAAAGTGCCGAGTCTTTAAATTCTTGCTCATGTTGGATGATTACGGGTTCAATGGACGACAAAACTTCTTTTAACGCTTGAATAAATTCTTTTTCATAGCTGTTCTTTGCTTCTGTTTCTTCAATTACCTTTCTGAGGTATTCTGATTGTAGCTGTCGTTCTTGTGTAATCATTTATTTTTCTCCTTCTCGGCTATTCCCGCTAAATTATAACATAAAAATTATTTTTGCATTATAATTACATATTTTTTTAAACTATTCTTAATAGATTGTGCTATTCGCCTTTGTACGGCAGGATTACGCAATCTCATATATTCTTCCGGATGTATCATATATGCACATTCCACTAATACTGATACAGGATTTGTTGACCTGTCAAGGGCAAAACTGGATTTATGTATTCCGTTATCTTTAAATTCAAGATTTTGAACCATATCTTTTTGTATAATTTCAGCTAATAATTTTGCATTTTCGTTATAATAATGAACCTCTGTTCCGTGCTGTTTATATGGATTTTTTCCGTTTGGAAGTGCATTATTGTGTATGCTTAAAGAAATAAGAGCATTATTATCTTTTGCAATTTGTACTCTTTCATACAATCCTATTTGATGGTCGTCAAGTCTTGAAATAATAACATTTGCACCTTCATCTTCAAGGTCTTTTTTTAAATATCTGCTTATCGCAAGATTAACATCTTTTTCTGCCGTTCTGGTCGGACCGATTGCACCTTTTTCAGCTCCGCCGTGTCCCGGATCAACAAAAATTGTTATGTCTTTTAAAGGATATTCTTTATTTTTTATTTCGGGGTTTTTTGCTGCTCTAAAAATAAGATAATTTTCTTCATAATATGCATCATATCCCATTATAGGGCTGTCTTGAGTATATGTGTATGTGTAATTCGGATGTTTATTACCGTTTTTATCTGTAGTTTCAATTCCATATAGTGTCAATTCTATGCTGTTGTTAATTTGTTTTAAATTGTATAATACAGGGTAATTTAGTGAAAATTTTATATAATTATAATGTTTATCGGAACTTGTTTTTATCCGTTTTAAAACGGCAGGTACTCTTTTTGATACGTTAACCGGATTTTGTACATTTGTTTTATGTATCCAATATTCGCTTTCTCCGTTTTCTTCTATTTTATAATAATCTCCCTGTCTTCCTTCAATGTATAATACAACATTTTCGGGAATATCAATAACCCTTCGGGCTGAACTTGATGCTTTTTCCCTTATTGTTGCATTTTGTTTTATTGTTTTGGTATATATTGTATAATCAGCTTTTTTTTGTTCATATCCAACTTTTGAAATACCATTGCCCGATGACGGTTTTGTACGATTTACGGTGTATATTTTTTTTTCTCTTACTCCGTTTTTTACGGATACCATTTTTATATAATTTTTACCGTATTTTAGCGGAATAACATGTACAAAAAAATTATTATCCCATAGTTTTACTTTTTCTGTATTTATCGAAAAATTTGAACCTTCGGTTGTATTTCCCAGAAAGAATATTGAATCCGAGTTAACGGTTAAATCATTAGTTTTAGGATAAACAACATCTATATGTGCAAATGCACCCGATACAATATATAACCATGCCAAAAATAATAGAATAATATTTCTTTTCATAGTTATATATTAATATTTTTTTAAATTGCTGACAACTGTAGTATAATGCAAAATAATTTGTTTTATTACAAAAGTTTATAATAAATAATCTTTCATTTGTATAATTTTATTGCTGTTACGCAGTTTTTTCAGGGCAACGCATTCAATCTGCCTGATACGCTCTTTTGAAAAACCGAGGTCTTTACCCAGTTGTTCAAGGGTTTTTGGCTTACTGCCGTCTATGCCGAATCTCCCTGCAATTATTTTTTGCTCTTTTGGTGTAAGCTCGTTTAAAATATTTTCCATTTGCCTTTTTAATAGACTGTTTTGTGTATTATCTTCCGGAGAATTATAGTTATCATCGGAAATATAATCTTCAAGACAGAGATTATCAGCTACCGGTGTATCAAGACTGACAGGCTCAAGTTTAATTGTGTTAAGAGCCAATTCTACTTGTTTTTCAGGCATTTTAAGCATTTGTGAAATTTCCTCAACGGTTGGTTCTTTGCCGTTATAATATGAAAATTCAAAAATAGCTTTTTTTACAAGTCTTATTTTATCTGTCATGTGTACGGGAATTCTTATGACTTTTGCATTATTTGCAATGGCTCTTACAATAGTCTGACGAATCCACCACGTTGCATAAGTAGAAAATTTAAAACCTTTTTTATAATCAAATCTGTTAGCAGCTTTTATAAGCCCTAATGAACCCTCCTGTACCAAATCCATAAATAAAACGCCCTGCCCCGTGTATTTTTTTGCAATACTTACGACAAGGCGTAAATTGGACTGTATCAGCTTTTTCTTAGCGTCTGCGGATTTTTTCTCATCCCCCTGAACTATAGTTCTTCCAAGTTCTTGCTCCTCTCCTCTTTTTAATAATTTATTTTTACCTATATCCTTTAAATACATCTGCAATAAATCATCTTTAAACACAATATTACTGAATGTCACGGGTTCTTCTTCATCGGAACTTTCGTCTGTAATATTGTCTTTAAATGATATTTCAGTGTTGTTATCGGTTTCAAATTCAAAATATTTTTCATCAAATTCATCAATATATTGAATACTCATTTTAAAATCCTCTCTCATTGTATAAGCGGCATTTACGAATATAATATGCAATTACTAATCAATGACGAAAGTTTTTTATTTGAGTTCCCGAACAGTTTTTTATTGTATTATTCGCTGCCTAAAGTCCATTTAGCTCCTGCGGAAAGTGCAACACCTGTTCTTCCGCCGTTTCTTATCATTACCTGTCCATATCCGCTAAATCTGTCGCCAAAGCGTTTTGACACACCCGCACCATATTGAACATAAGGTTTAACTGTTAAGGCTGGCAGTTCAACATCATTTGCCGTTACTTTAGATTTATCGAGTGCATTCCACGTTACCTGACAATTTAAGTAAGGCTGCCATCCCGATTTTGTATTCATTATGAATTTTAACCCCGGAACTATTTGAATAGCGTGCAATGGTGTTTGCGATATTCTTAAACCTGCCGCATTTGTATAGTCAAATGTATTAACAAAACTGTAAGACATTAAATAGCTCGGTTGAATGATATATCTTCCTTCTTTAAATTCAAAGTTATAGCCTGTTTTTAATGCCGCACCTGAAGTAAGCATTGTGAAATCTTCTTTGCCGTACATGGACTCGGTATTAGCCACACCTATTCCAACATTAGCAGTTAAGCCCGCAAAATAATTATTTTTATAAAATGTTCCTGATAAACCTATTAAACCGCCGTTTTGATAAGTTGAAATACCATCGTGAGTTATATGAGCACCGTTATATCCTACATATCCTGAATAAACCGCACGCCAGCCTTTTTTTAAATCAATAATATCAGTATCACCGCCTGCAAAAGTACCGTATCCGATATTATTAATTTTTGCTCCGCCTTTTAAATCAACCTTTTCAAATGTAGTATAAGGTTTAAGCCATAAACCGCCATAGTTTTCGGCAAGTAAATTAGGAGAATACATAAATGTATCATCAGGTGAAATTGAAGCATATTTATTTCTGTTAAAGAGTGATAATCTATCCATAGAGGTTAAATTCATCATTGCATCCATATAACCGAAAGATGTATCATAGCTTGCAAGCTGGTTAAAATATCCGCCTGCTTGTGCCGCAACGGGTTCTGACATTACGGACGGATTGTAGCTTTTATAGCTGTCTTTTCCATGAGGTGTTTGAAATACCAGAGAACCCGAATTACTGTCTTCAACATAAGAAACGTTATATTTATATATTGGTGTCATTATATCAGATATGTTTGCATTAACATTTCCGATTAAATTTTCGCTGTTTGAACTTTTTTCGACAAAAGGAATAACATACTTATCCTGTTTTGCTTTATCGGCATTAATAAAATTAATACTGCCTATATTCAAGACTACATCTTGTTTTGTTACATTATCGGCAGAATTAAATGCAAATTTATCTACCGTTTTATTTGAGAAATCAAGGTCAACAAGAACATTTGTATTTGAATTAAGTTCCATTTTAGCAAGATTTATTTTGGAAGCTGAATTATTTTGAAGATTTAAAGTACCGCCGTTTAATTCAACCGAATTTGTACCGTCAGAGGAAAGATATTTATCATTGCTTATGGTCATTATACCGTTATTTAACTGCCAGTTTGAATTTGTACTTATTCCCTTTAATGTGTTTTTATTTGCATTTTGTGCAATTTTAACCGAATCAACATCGTGTAATACAATATCATTGCCGTCTGCTTTCAGTTGTGAAATTTGAGTGCCTGATTTTTCCCCCTGTATTTTACCTGATATTATAATCTTTTGACCGTTTAACGCATTCAAATCCGCAGAGGAATTCTTACTGATATATAAGGAATTACCGGCTTTTTGTGTTGTAATATCTGTTGCCGGTTTAATTTCTATACTGTTTCCATTTGTTTGAACGATTAGTTTACCCTTATTTTGAACGGTATATGCAGCTTTATATTCATTGTCCGAAACAGCATTATAAGTATTTACCTTAACGGTAGTACCGTTTTTATTATATTGACCGTCAACTATTAAACCTTTGTTTTTGATTAAAATTTAAATCCGCACCTGTTATGCTGAAATTGCTTCCGTTTACATAACCTCCCGTCGTTATTGATTTTTCATTTTCTTCAATCGTATAGTTTCCGGCTGTAGCATCCATTGCAGCATGTGATAATCCGTCTTTTGCTTCAACCATTGATAAATAAACTAAATTTTTTAAATTTTCACTGTCCTGTTTAAATACATATTGTTTATCGTTATTATATACACTAAATGTACTGCCGCCCATATCAACCGTTTTATCAGTGAATAACTCGACACCGTTTTCTATTAAATCATCCAAAGAGTCAAGTGAAACGGATATACTGTCAAACTTTGCAGTACCGTCCGAACCTGCAGTTGAATTTATTGTAAATTTATCATTTACAATTGCACCTTCATATTTATCAATTTCAAAACTTAATGCAGCATCGTCTTCCGTTACCAAATTTGTTATTTTATGTGTGGTTATCGCATCATTTACGGTTGATAATGTACCTCCGGATTTAATGTTAATTGTACTGTTTGCATCTTTTACCGAATCATCCATTTTAAGTACGGCATTCTGTTGTATGTTAATTGTTCCCGCACCTTTTATGCTGTCAGTTTCACGAAGTGTTTTTAATGTGACTTTATCGCTTATATTAATTGTTCCTGCATTATTTAATTGATATACAGATATTTCCGAGCCATTGTCAAACGAAGAACCGTCCAGTGTTAAAGTTG
>CAJONH010000276.1 GCA_905235825.1 Candidatus Gastranaerophilales bacterium | reverse complement strand
GGTATAATTTTGACGTCACTAATGTCGAAAAAGAGAATAAATTATATCTATGTTTAATTTTTTAATAAAAAATAATATTGGAGAACCGCCGTGGGAGTACGACTTAGTGTACAATCTTCCCGAAAGTGAGTATCCAAAATATTTAGCAAAAATATTTAAGTATAGAACAGGCGAAAAATTACCTTTAAAATACGATTTTAAAAATAGAAATTGGATTATAGATAAAAAAAGATGTAAAACCTTTAATCAAAAAATGCAATGGATTAAATTATATGGTATTACTGATTTAATGAGAAAATGTACTGATAAAATAACAGTAAGAGATTATGTTAAAGAAAAAATAGGCAGTGAATATTTAAAAACCGTATTACAAATTTGTAATAGTTTTGATGAAATAGATTTTGACAAACTTCCCGATAGCTTTGTAATGAAGTGCAACCATGGCTGCAAGTGGCAATATATTATAAAAGATAAAAATGATTATTTGAATACTCCTACATTTGTTGATATAACAAAGCAGCAAATAACAGGTTGGTTAAATCAAGAATTTTGGGTGTGGGTAGGTTTTGAACTTCAATATAAGGGGATTAATCCTAAAATATTGATTGAACCATTAATGCGAGATAATATAAATTTACCATGTCAACAAATACAACTTTATTTTTTTAATAATTTACTTAAATTTATAGTAAAAATATACAACGATAAAGAAATTACTGTTTGGGATGAAAAATTAAACTTTGCTGAAAACGTTTTTAATACAAAAGAAAAAAATCTAAATATAAAAGCAGATAAGTTAATCAAACTAACAAATGATTTATCAATTAAATTAATTAGTAAGTCAAATTTTAAATTTGTTCGTGTTGATTGGATGATTTACCAAAATAAAGCATATTTTGAAGAATTAACATTTACACCATATTCGGGATTTATAAAATTTGATAAAAAATGGAATTTAAAATTAGGCAGTTTTATAGAACTATAAAGGGGAAAATATATGAATTTAGAAAGCATTGAAGGCTTAAGGGAAGAACAAATACAAAATATTATGGATGAATATATTTTATTATCTGGGGAATGCGGTTGTTTTACAAATAGATTTAATAGTAATTGTATGTGTTATGATTCAGGTAGTAATAATCCATATTGTAATGATAGTCCGGTAAATGAATCTGATTGTCAAGCTCGTTGCTTTTCTATTTGCCGAAATATTACTTGTTATAGATTTTATAGTTCATACGTGTCCCCTATGTTTGCATATCAAACATTTTGCAGAAAAATGTAAGTTTTTCATTCTTGTTTTGTAATTTTACATATTTGAATTTCTTGTTCTTTTTCATAGAATACATTTTGTATTTTTTCAGAAATTTTGTAGCAGTAATTACATTTGTAACCGCATATTGAAGAACACAAGTATCCGTATTTTACAAAATGTCTTATATTTGGCAAGTATTTTTTAATTTTTTTTACTGTTAAGTTTTTAAGTTTATCTTTCATCATTGAATTAGAAACAAAATTTATTACAGGTAAATTCTCTATATTTTTTATATCATCAACACCTTTCAAATAAGTTTGTATCATACCTAAAAAATCACTTTGAGAATTATTATTATCAGTCATTCCGTCCCGACCATTTAATTTAAATTTTGTAATACCTATTTTTTCATATTCCGATATTTCCCATGGATAAATATGATTGCCTTTTACCATATACAGAAGAGGATTTTGTCTTTCTATTCTTGAACAATTCCACTTGCAATAAAATTCTTGAAATAACGGTTCTTTGGTATAAAGTTCTATATTATTATCGGTATAAGTGCATTCGTGTTCAAATCTATTGGAACATCCTTGAATACAACCTTCATTTACCATTATTTCAAGTTCAAAACCTAATTTTCTTATATTTTTTAATAGCATAAAATTTTTATTTACGTTATGCGAGGGAACTATCTCTTTTACATAAGAATGTACTTGTTTTAAAAAATTAAATTCCTGTATGATTTTATAATCAGAAGCAGTTGAACCTAAAATTTCAAACTGCGGAAAATACTTATAAATGTATGACATTAATTTGGGAGAAGCTACTCTTAATTTATTTAATCCTATTTTTTCCAATTCATTTAAAAGTTTATGTAGTTTTTCAATCTGTAATGGGAAATTAGGATTTTCAATTGATAGAGGTCTTGGAGAATTAAGACAATAAATAACATCAAACCCTTTTTCAATGCTGTAACGTGCTAAACCACGCCAAAAAGAAAAATCGGTTTTATCTAATAATTGGTTTCTTGTTTGTTCAAAACCTGTAAATAATTCATTTGTTGAAGGCAAACTAAAATACAAACTTGTTATTTTGCTTTTTTCTACTTTGTTATTTATTGAAACCAGTTCATCAATTGTCTCTTTGCTATAAGGCATTGGTATTGAAAATTTGTACATCTGTTATCCTTTAAAAAAAAAGCGGGATCACACTAATCCCGTGCTACGTAAATATAGTTTTAAACTTTAAAATAATCCCGTGGTGGTTCTCCAATATTATTTTTTATTAAAAAATTAAACATAGATATAATTTATTCTCTTTTTCGACATTAGTGACGTCAAAATTATACC
>CAJONH010000275.1 GCA_905235825.1 Candidatus Gastranaerophilales bacterium | reverse complement strand
TGCTTCAATTAATGGCTTTAGATTATAAATTAAATCATTAACATCTTTTGTTTGGGAATAATCATCTAAAATACTATCAAGCCACATTTGAGCATATTCATTATCATCTTTTAATTGCTGTTTCAAATTATCATTATGTTTTGGAAAACTTTGCAATAATGTTTCTTCTCGTTTTTTCATTATTGTTTCCTTTCTTTGTATTCTTTCAAGTATTTTTCTGCAAGTTCAATATCTTTGCTTTGTTTTGATTTATTACCGCCTGTAAATAATAAAACAATAGTATTATTTGCTTCCGTATAATATATTCTTAAACCATTATCAAATTTAAGTTCAAAAAGTTCATCTGATAACTGCCTGTTTTTACCGAATAAACCTCGTTCAACTTTTGATAACCGCTTATCTATAATAAGTCTTAAACTTTTATCAAGAGATTTATACCATTCAAGATATGGTATTTTATTATCTAAAGTTTTGTAATAAATAATTTCTTTCATATTTGTATTGTAGCATAACGGCTACAAAAATTCAAATAATAATATGCTTTATACAATACATGTCATTTACACTGCAATATAAACAAATTTTAAAACAATTTCGGTGAGGAAATCCCTATCGACAAAAGTTCTTCATATAATAAATGAATATCGTGAGCCATTTTATTAATTTTTTCTCTTTCATTTTCAAGCTCATTTTTTATTTGGTTATTGGGATTATTCTTGTAAGATGTGAATTTATAACGATAATGCAACCCTTTTGTTAAATATTCAATTTTCATATTTGAATATTTTAATTGTAAATCCATATATTTTTTATCGGCTTGCGTTAAAGTTCCATTTTGTTGCATTTCTTTATATTTTTTCTCAATACATTTAATTGAATATCTATAACCGTTATTTTCTGCTAAAACTTCTTCAGGGCAAAATTGATATAAGAAAGTAGATTTTTTATCAAATTTATTTGAAAGCAAAGCATTTCCCTCAAAAGTATCAATATAATCAATCAAAGATTTTTCTGCTTCTTTGAGTTCCTCACCTTGTAATTCTTTCACATCTACATTGGAATGTCTAAATTTTGTATCTGTGCATATTTCATATCTGACAAAATGAGATAATGAATAATTAATAAGTTTTTGTAGTGCTTTTTCTTCGTTTCCGTATTGTTCTTTGAATTCAGGGTATTTTTCAATAAACATTTTAAGTTCATTTATCATTTTTCTGTTTGTAATATTTAACAATGTAATATTATTATTTTTAAAAACTTGTCTGTATAATACTGCAAAGTTCAGTCCGTAGGCTTTATTAGGTTTTTCTAAATACAAATTATCATTGGCAAATTTCGCAAAATCCAATTTCATTTCTTTTGACATTTTAGGTGGTTTTATAGTTTTCTTTACTAAAGGAATTTTAGAATTTTCGCCATTTATAATTTTTTTTGTAAGTTCACTTTTTACTATATCATTAGCTCTATATTGAGGAATACCTGCTCTTTTAAGAGCTTCATTGCAATGTGTCATTTCATGCATTAAAATTTGTTCCATTTCTCTAGGGCAGCTTTTGTATGCTTCAGTACTAAATACAATACAATGCAAGCTGCCGTGATAAGCTGCAGCCATATTATATTTGTTATTTGTCACTATAAATTTAGGCTGCTGAGATTGCGAAATTTTTAGTTCATTGAAAACATCATTAAGCGTATTTTCAGCATTAGATTTTATTTCTTCATCACTCATATTTGAGCGTCTAATACCCTCAGGTGTTTTTTTAAACTTTAATTCTTCTTCTTTAAGTAAACTTAACTGCTTATCATCAGTCGCACTTGTGAATATTTTTCCAACAATAAAATATTCAACTTTATCCCTTAATTTTGAAAAGAAACTTTTATTTTCTGTTTTTATAATTTCTTGTTTTTCAAAAGAATCATTCCCGCTTTCATTGCCAAAGCTCACAGAAAATATATGCTGCGGATTTTTATAAAATATATTATTATTTGATACATTTGAAATATTCATATTGTTTATAAAAACTAAAAATGAAATTTTTTGCTATCATTGTGTATATTAAAATGTCCTATTCTAAAACCGTCTGCTATCTTTAAACAACGGCATTCTTCAAAAATCTTTTGTCATAGCATAGGACAAATCCGGACACAATTTTTACCTTTCGGACTTTTTAAAACACGAATATCAACTTACTTCCGACCGTGAAAACTCCAATACACAGCCAGTTTTCACCCTATTCGCATTTGAAGCGTAAACTCGCAGATGGGGTGAAAAATAACAGTTGTCCAGTTA
>CAJONH010000274.1 GCA_905235825.1 Candidatus Gastranaerophilales bacterium | reverse complement strand
CATTGCGAGGAGCGGTAGCGACGTGGCAATCCAGCTGATTATTTGATTTCATTTCCGAATTTTCATACACAGCCTTTTGACTTCGTTTCCTCTGGATTACTTCGTCACCCTCTAAACTATTGTTCCTCGCAATGACATGGCAATCGCAATTTAATGACGGTATCACCTGCAAAACAGGTTTTAAATATTCTTCTCCGATTTTTTCCGCTACATAATCTCTTACCGCTACTTTATCGGTACATTTTCGCATTAAATCAGTTACACCGTATAGTTTTATCCACTGAATTTTTTGATTAAATGTTTTGCATCTTTTCTTATCAATAATCCACAATTTATTTTTAAAATCATACTTCAACGGAAGTTTCTCACCCGTATTCATATAAAACAGCTTCGCTAAATAGCGGGGATATTCTTTCTCATCCAAATTTTTGAGAAAGTAATAATCCCATGGCGGATTACTTACATTATCTCTTTTAAAAAAGTCTAATATTTTTTTCATTGTTTACCAAAAATTAATTTACGTAGCCTTTTTGTATCTTGTTAAAATACAAATACATTTAATTTGTATCACAATAAGTTACTTATGTCAATAATTAGTATCTTAAAACTTCATTTGAAAAGTTTTTTAAAAAGGTATTCTTTAATGGGAGAAGGTATGAACAAAGATTTCAAAATGAAGTTTGGAATGAGAATTAAAGAACTCAGACTTGCAAATAAGCTGACTCAGGAGCAGCTTGCGGAAAAACTTGATATAGAACGCATAAGTTTGGCACGAATAGAATCGGGTAAACACTTTCCAAGTGCGGAAAACCTTGAAAAATTTGCATCGGTATTTAATATTGAACCTTCTGAACTTTTTAATATTAATCATTTTAAAAGTAAAGAAACTTTAATTAACGAAATTATTTTAACTCTCAATAACTTTGATAGTGATAAACTCCGTTATGTTCATAAAACTGTTATGAATTTAAAAAATTTAAAATAAAATTATTATTGTATAATTTATCTATGGAAAATATTTTCAATATATTACAATCAAACTCTGACGGTATAGTTTTTAGCGTAAAACTGGTACCTAATTCTTCTTTTAGTAAAATTGCCGATTATACACAAGATTATGTCAGAATAAAAATATCTTCACCACCGATAGAAAATCGTGCCAATAAAGAGCTTATTGAGTTTTGCTCAAAGTTGTTTGACGTAAATAAATCAAAAATATCAATTATCAGCGGAGAAAAATCAAAAATAAAAAAAATTTTAATAAAAAATGTAAATATTGATGATATTACAAAAAAACTTATGTTTGTGCTAAACTCTGTACAAAAGGGATAATAAGGAACAAAAAATGTTAACTACCATTTGGATAATTCAAATTATAACAGCAGTTTTATTAATATTATTAGTTTTATTACATTCGCCAAAAGGCGACGGATTAGGTGCCATAGGCGGTGCTGCTAATCTGTTTTCTTCACAGAAAAGTGCCGAAAAAGGATTGAACCACGTTACTTACGTTCTTTCAATCATATTTTTGGTATGTTCTTTTATAACAGGCTATCATTTATTCGGTTAATATTTAGAAATTCCATTCTTGTTTTATAATTGGATTGCCAAATTCATCACAACCGACATTTCCTTTTATTTGATTAAACATTTTATCAAGTCCTGATTGTTCTTCTTTGACTGTTTCGCCTTCCTGAAGTATTTTCCCGCCTGTTGAGTCGCCAATATGCCAGCTTTGACCGAAAATTGACGGTTTTTCCATTGATTTTAACATATTATTCAAATTTTTATTTATTGCTTCATTTTGACTTGTTTTTTGCGGTTCGGGTGAACCTGCTACACCGCCGACACCTTCATACATTTATTGCCTTCTTTCTTTTTTATCTGAAATAATCAGTTCAAGGAAACAGAACCATTAAATTTATCGGCATTTCTAAAATTTTTTTTAGTTTTTATTAAATTATATTTACAAAATGTTAATATAATTTAATATATTTAGCAATTTTTATTATTTGAAATGCTTTATAATCTTGTAAGATTTGTAGTGGAAGGGAAGTTTTTGTATGTTTCAAAATATCAATGAAATTTCATATATAAATGGTCAAAACGGAATTTATGACTCAAAAATAAAAAATAATTCAGTCAGATATGCAAGAAATGCGGTAAGCAACTATCAAGATGCGTACTCAAAAGATAGAATTGATAAATATAATCAAAAAGTTCAAGATGCACACACCAATTTACAAAAAGTTAATGAAGAAATTGAAGAAATTAAAAAAGCACAACAACATAACGGTATTGTAAAATTAGACAATGATACTTTTCAAAAGAAGATAAAAGCAACTCAAGATTATATTGATGCACTTGCGGCATTTAGCGATAACACACCTGAAGCTAAATTTAATATGAAATATGCTCAAAACGAAGCAGGAAAACCTGATAAAATGGCTGTTTTAGGTGCTGCTTATGAAGAATTAGGCAAGAAAACTTCCATATCAGTAGGCGAATTAACCGAAACACTAAGAGAAGGTATAAGCGATAAAAACAAATTTTCATTTAGTGCAGACTCTCTTGATTTAAATCAAGACGGAAAAATTGATATTGCGGAGTACGGTACGTCAATTCTGGTTGAGGATATGTTAAGTACTGATTCTACAATGCTGAATGCTAAAAATATTACAGGCGAAATTACACAGGAAGGTCAAAACGCTTTATTATCTTTTGCGGCAATTAATAACTACAGTCAGGCATTGAATACTTATAAAGCCATTTATTCTGATTTTAATTTAGGTGAAGCTCAAAGTGAATTTTTAAAAGATAAAAATAATTTGATATAAAAATCATCAGAACAAAATAAGGTTTGAAAATTTATATCGGTAATTTATAAAAAAAGAGGCTGAATGCCTCTTTTTTAGTATTTTTCCAAATACATATCAAGTTCATATTTGGTAACGGCAGTTCTGTAACCATCCCATTCTTTTAACTTTGACTGCATAAACTCTTTAAATATATGTTCACCTAATGCAGATTTAACAATTGCACTTTTTTTCATTAATAACAGAGCTTCATGCAAACTGCCGGGGAGTGTTTCAATTTTAGCACGTTTTCTTTCTTTATCATCCATTTTAAATATATTTTTATCTACATCCAACGGTGGTCTTGTTTTCTTTGTTATACCGTCTAATATTGCTTCAAGTATTACAGCCAAAGCCAAATACGGATTGCAGGAAGGGTCGGGAGAACGAAGTTCAACTCTTGTTGCGTTTCCTCTTTTTGCAGGAACTCTTATTAAAGCACTTCTGTTCGCAAGTGACCATGCCAAATAAACGGGTGCTTCAAATCCGGGGACAATACGTTTATAACTGTTTACCGTTGGATTTGTAATTGCAGTAAAATTTTTAACGTGGTCTAATAATCCGCCTATTGCATAGAGTGCAGTTTCAGATAATTCGTGAGCACGTTTTGAATCATAAAAAGTATTTTTGCCGTTTTTAAAAAGCGAGATATTGCAATGCATGCCCGAACCGTTTATACCATAAATCGGTTTAGGCATAAAGGTAGCATGAACGTTATGTTTATTAGCAACTGCCTTAACAGCATATCTGAAAGTTAAAATATTATCGGCAGCTGTAAGTGCATCTTCATATTTAAAATCTATTTCGTGCTGACCTTCAGATACTTCGTGGTGGCTTGCTTCAACGTCAAAGCCCATGGCGGTAATTGTTCTTACGATTTCTTTTCTTATATTTTCCCCCATATCATCGGGAGCAGCTTCATAATAACCTGCTTTATCGTGAGTTTTTGTTGTAGGTTTACCGTTTTCATCCTTTTTAAAGAGGAAAAATTCTGCTTCCGGCCCTACATTCATTTCATAACCCATATCTTTTGCTTTTTTTAATATTCGTTTTAAATTTGAACGTGGGTCGCCTTCAAAAGGTGTTCCGTCGGGATTATGAATATCGCATATCAAACGTGCGACATTTGTACCCGTAGTTTTATCTTCTCTGAAAGGAAGCAGTGTAAATGTTGATAAATCAGGGAAGAAATACATATCCGAGGTTTCAATATTTCTAAATCCTTT
>CAJONH010000273.1 GCA_905235825.1 Candidatus Gastranaerophilales bacterium | reverse complement strand
TAATCATTTTTATTTTAGAAATATTCAATTGTCAATGTACTTTTTTAGCGGGCAGATTGGTTAGTTTTCAGGTAAAATAATGTGCCCGCAATGCTCATTTTTGCTCTGTTTTATTTATTGTTTGCTATTTATATAATTGTCTTATTCAAATGTTTTTAACTTTTTATACATATAGGAATCATTTTCTTACTTTGTTCTTTTTGTTTTTTTTGATATGCTTTTTGAATTTTTTCTGCACATTTATAACAATATTTGCATTCAATAGCACAAATATTTGAACATAGATGTCCTTTTTTTATAAAATGCTTTATGTCAGGAAGATATTTTTTATAATCTTTGACTGTTAGTTGTTCCAGTACCGAATTATTTTGCAGATGATGCGTAAAACCAGCTAATGGATAACTTTCAATATTTTTAACATTGTCAATTCCTTTTAAATACATTCTATATCCTTCCAGATAGTAATTAAAGTTAGAATTATATCCGTCACGTCCAACTAATTTAAAATTATTAATTCCTATTTTTGCATATTTATCTACATCCCACGGAAATATATGCGTTCCTATTACTAAACTTTGTATTGGATATCTCGTTAGGATTTGATTACAAAAACTTGTTGCATAAACACCAGATAGGCAGATGTCATTATTAAAAAAAATTTTTCCGTCTATACTTATATATTCATGAAGCATTCTGTTTGGACACCCCTGCAGGCATCCTTCATTTACCATTAATTCAAGCTCAATATCAGGATAACGTTTTCTTAAATGTAAAAGCAGTTTAAAGTTTTTATTGACATCATGTGATGGTACTATTTGTTTAACCTCAGGATGAAACGATATAAAATTTTGATATTCCCAAATAGTTTTATATTCCAAACTTGTTGATGCTAATATTTCAAAATCACTATAGTGTTTAGCTATGTATGTCATTAATTGCCCTGTTGCTACTCTTAATTTTTTTACTCCAAGTTTCCTTAGTTCCGTTAAGAGAAGTTCAAGTTTTTCCAGTTTTTCAGGGATATCTGAAGGGTCAATATCAAGTGGTCTTGGTGAATTTAAAAGATAAATAAATTCACAATTTTTATTAAGAGTATATTCAATTAAACTTTTCCAATAATTCCATGATACATCTTTAAATGAAAAATTTCTTGACTGTTCAAATCCTGTAAAAACTTCGCAGCCTCTGGGAACACAGGCATACATACTTGTTATTGCACTCTTATGAACTTGAGAATTTATATCAAGAATTCTATCTATATCTTCAATTGTGTATGGCATAGGAACTGAAAAATTATACATTAATTCTCCTTGCAATTTCTTTTTTAATGTAACGACTGATTTTTAGATTAAAATTCAGAAATTATTTATATGTACACACTTCACCAGCTGGATAATCAGTATATATCCGACTAGCTAAATTATCATTATAGTAATACGAATTTGGACGGCAGTTCCAACCGTTGGATTTTTTTAACTCTTGGCAAGCTGCATAACAAGTGGCATAAGTCCAATTGCTTCCTCCATCTACCCAACAAATATATGCTTGAGAACCATTAGCTACTCTGTCATGGCACCAAGAACAATGGCAGAAGCTTAAACTATCCGGTTCAACCACGATATCTTCATAAAGCTCGGATAAATTATCATCATTAAGACCATCTATTATATTAAAATCCATTTTATCGCGTTTCTAATACTAATAAATTTTTTACTCAAACATCAGTTCTTTTGGATATTTGGTAAATAGATTACTAAATCCGCTATATGGTGTAAATGTCATTTCACAAAAAAATAAATGTTTTTTGTAAATCATCCAATCTATACGTACAAAATTAAAATTTAAAGTAGTTAACAATTTTTCGCTTAATTTATACGACTGCATTAATATTTCATCCGGCTTTTCATCTAAAAAACGTTCTTTAGTACATAATAAATTCTTTGTTATGTTTAATTTTTCATCATAAACACTTACTTCATTTAGATTATGTATTTTAAGCGAGAATTTAGGTTTTCCATTAATGCAGTATACATATATTTCAGAACATGGTTCATTTTTTTCATCAGCTAAAAATGATTCAATTATTATTTTAGGCAGGATACCTTTGTACTGCATTTCAAACCCGTTCCAAGTCCAAAATTCCTGCTCAAGCCAACCTGTTATATCTTGCTTTACTATATTAAACTTTCTCTTATTTTGTAAGAATTCTTGTTTATTCTTTATTACATACATCCATTTACTGCCGTGATTGCATTTCATTACAAATGCATCGGGCAGTTCATCAAAATTTATTTCATCATACGAATCACATATTTGTAAAACAGGTTTTAAATATTCTGTACCAATCTTTTCTGCAACATAATCTCTTACTTTTACTTTATCTGTGCAATCTCTCTTTAATTGAGTAGCATCATAAAGTTTTAACCATTGTATTTTCTGATTAAAAGTCTTACATTTATTTTTATCTATTACTAATTGACCGTGCTCACGCTTTAATGGCAAATCCTCACCCGTTCTGTATTTAAATATTTTTTTTAAATACTTTGGATATTCGCTTTCGGGTAAATTATACAAAAAATCATATTCCCACGGTGGTTCGCCTATTTCATCTTTAACAAATATATTTTTTATTCTATCTATTACGTCCATTAATTATACCCCTTGCCATACACTATTTTGTACGGGAATCGGTGCATAAAATAAAAAGCATCTTATACTTTTTGTACAGATTTATTATTTACGTAGCACTATATCTTTTTGTAATATTCAATCAATTAACCATGTAATTAATCAATTATGATTATATACTTAAAAAATCAACTCGTCAAATATTATCAAAAAAATTATTATAATTGAATATTATTACACGATTTCAAACCGAAAAAGCATTTGTATTGTGTTTTTTTTGTATTATTATTGTTATACATTTGAAAGGAATTTTTTATATGAAAAAAATCAGTGTTGTTGTTCCTTGCTATAATGAAGAAGAAAACATTAAAGATTCATACAATTTATTAAAATCTATAATGAATAATTTATCAAACTATGATTATGAATTGATTTTTGCAGACAATGATTCAACTGATAATTCACAGAAGCTGTTAAGAGAAATAGCATCACAGGATAATAAGTTTAAAGTTATATTAAATAATAGAAATTTCGGCCCCGAATGCAATGCCGTAAATGCTTTATTTGCTGCTACAGGTGATGCAATAATGCTTGTAATGGCTGATAGGCAAGACCCTTATGAATTAATTCCCGAATTCATAAAAAAATGGGAAGAAAATTACAAAGTTGTTTGGGGACAAAAAACATCATCTAAAGAATCTTGGTTTATGTTTAAAATACGTTCTTTATACTACAACATTATTAAAGAATTTTCTGCAATCAGGCAGTACAAACACGTTATAGGTTATGGTTTATATGATAAATCCGTTATTCAAAATATAAAAAATTTAAAAGCCCCTAACCCTATTTTAAGAAATGTAATCCCTGATTTGGGCTACAAACCATACTTAATTCCTTATGTACAAAAAACAAGAGAAAAAGGAAAAACTTCATATAATTTTTATTCCTATTTCGATACCGCAATAAATTCATTAATCAGTACAAGCAAAGTTCCAATGAAAATAATGATTCACGCAGGTCTTTTTTTCGGTTTTTTATCATTCTTAACAGGTATTGTATATTTGATTTATAAAATTATTTTTTGGAATACCTTCTCTGCAGGAATAGCTCCACTCGTTATTTTAGTCGCTTTCTTTGCTTCAATTCAAGTATTTTTTCTCGGAATAATAGGTGAATATTTACTCGCAGTTCTCGATAGAGTATCATTTTATAAAAATGTTATCGAAAAAGAACGCATCAATTTTTAATTTGAAAAAAAGTTATGTAATTGATATCATTAATGCTGTTATATAAAAGAGGATTAAAATGAAAGTTCTGATTTTAGCAGGCGGGTTAGGAACAAGACTTAGCGAAGAAACAAGTTTGATACCAAAACCAATGGTCGAAATCGGCGGTAAGCCTATTTTATGGCACATAATGAAAATATACTCATATTACGGATTTAATGATTTTATAATACTTACAGGTTATAAATCTCACATTATAAAAGATTATTTTGTTCATTATTATCAAAGATATTCGGATATTACTGTTGATATGCGGAATAATTCGGTGGAAATACATAAAATACAGGCTGAACCGTGGAAAGTTACAATGCTTTATACGGGAGAAAACACAATGACCGGTTCAAGAATTAAAAAAGCACAAAACTATGTCGGTAATGAACCGTTTTTATTAACGTACGGCGACGGTGTAAGCGATGTAAATATTAATGAACTTATTAAATGTCATAAAACCACAGGGAAATATCTAACATTGACTGCCGTAAAACCATCGGGTAAATTTGGTGCATTAAATATTAGTAAAGATGGAACAATTAATTCGTTTAAAGAAAAACCCGCCGGTGACGGAAATTGGATTAATGCCGGTTTCATGGTTTGTGAACCCGATGTTTTTGACTATATTGAAAATGAAAGAAATGATGTTGTTTTTGAAAAAGACCCGTTGGAAAACCTTGCGAAATCAGGACAATTAAACGCATATAAACATGACGGTTTTTGGAAACCAATGGATACATTAAAAGATAAAAATGATTTAACTCAAATGTGGCAGGAAAATAAAGCTCCGTGGACAATTTGGTTAAACAAAGAGGTAATGAATGTTTAACAACATCTACAAAAATAAAAAAATATTCTTAACCGGACATACAGGTTTTAAGGGAAGCTGGCTTTCTTTATGGCTTAATTTGCTGGGAGCAGAAGTTTTAGGATATTCTTTAGAACCAAATACAAATCCTTCTATGTTTAATGAACTTAATATAAAAAATCATATTTCAAAATCAGTTATCGGGGATATTTTAAATGCCGAAAAACTTGAAAAAGAAATGAATGATTTTAAGCCCGATATAATATTTCATCTTGCTGCACAGCCTTTAGTAAGATTATCATATAGTCAACCCGTATTAACATATAAAACAAATGTAATCGGCACTTTAAATGTTTTGGAAGCTGCAAGAAAATGTCCTTCCGTCAAGGCTTTTGTCAATGTAACAACCGATAAATGTTATGAAAATAAAGAAACCAAAACGGGATATAAAGAAAATGACCCTATGGGCGGCTATGATATGTATTCATCCAGCAAAGGATGTGTTGAAATTATGTCTTCGTCATTCAGACGTTCGTTTTTGCAGGGAAAAGACTCTTATTCTCTTGCAACAGCCAGAGCCGGTAATGTAATAGGCGGAGGCGACTGGGCTTTAGACCGACTTATTCCGGATTGTATTCGTGCGATAAACGAAAATAAACCTGTTGAAATAAGAAATCCCTTATCAATACGCCCATGGCAGCACGTACTGGAACCTTTAAGCGGATATTTACTTCTCGGTCAAAAATTATTAGAAGAGGGTGAAAAATATGCGGAAGGTTTTAATTTTGGACCTGAATCTGACAGCATTATTAACGTTGGTGAAATAGCGAAAAAAGTATGCGAATTTTGGGGAAAAGGTGAAATTATAATTCATAAAACAGATGACCTTCATGAAGCAAATTTATTAACGTTAAACATAGAAAAAGCAAAAAAAAATTTAGGCTGGTATCCCTCATTCAATGCGTTAGAAGCTGTCAAGCAAACAGTTGAATGGTATAAATGCTATTATTCAAAAAATAGTAATATACCGGATTTTACACTGCAACAGATAAAAAATTATGAAAATGCTATGAAAAATAAAATTCTGTTAAGT
>CAJONH010000272.1 GCA_905235825.1 Candidatus Gastranaerophilales bacterium | reverse complement strand
CGGGGGTTCGAATCCCTCCAGGCGCGGAATAAAAAGAATTTTCTTATTTGAAAATTCTTTTTTATATTTTAATAACAGATTTCTTCATACATTGGATTTGATAGTTATGGGATATTTGAATTTTTTTAAATCAAAGCAAAACATATTTGCAATATTAAGTGTTCTTACTATTTCATTATTTATAATTTTAAAAACGATTAGTTTGACAAAATATAGTTGTTTTTTTGATGATGACGAATACTATTTGATAATAGAAGGCTTAAAGTATTCCGATATATTTAAAAGCCTTACGTTTAATGAACATGGCGGCGGGTATTTCGGTTATTTCCTCTGTAAATTCATGTGTTTCTTACTTCCTTTAAAAATAGGCATTCATCCTGCTAATTTTATAGCTTCATCAGAATATAATTTTATTAAAGGGCTTTTTATTGCTTTTGTTTTATTGTTTATGGCAAAATTTGCAATTGTTTATAATAAAACAAAAATGTTTTTCGTTTTATCTTATTTCTTTATTTGTTTTTATTTTATGTTTGCCGTTTTAGAACATGTTGCACCTATGTTTTTATTTAACTACAATTTATACAGATATTTCTTTTCTATCATTTTCTTTTCGTATTTAATTTGTTTCATATTAAGAAATATTGAATATCCGAATAATTTTTTAAAATTAAACAAAACAGGAACAAAAGAACTTATTTTCGCAAGTTTTTGTGCTTATGTAACAGGTACATCATCAGAGATGTTATTTACAGCAACACTGATTTTATATATTTTTTTAGGTGTTATCACTGCTATTAATAACAAAAATTATGTAATAAATAAAATTGTATTTATTCCTTTTATATTTTTTATAATTGCACTGTTTCTATTCACATCATCTTCGGGATTTATTAACACAGCTTCAGGACGTGGTTTTTTAAATACAAGTATAACGGTTAATTCTTTTTTGGAATTTTCAAAATTCTATTTTTTAATTTATTTTAAACAATATTTTTGTTATTGGCTTGTTTGCTTTGCCGTAATTATAATGACACTGCTTTATTATAAGAATTCAATCAGAAACCTTATATTTCCTGCTTTAATTCAATTATCAATATTAATTGCGTATTTTTCATTAATTTTATGTAATAATGAACAGAATAATTATGTAACAAATAATTGTTATTATTTTATCAGCCATACAAATTTAATATTTCTTTTTCGTATGATAATGATAATACCTCTATTTATTTATATATCAAGTATTTTAGACCAAATAAAACATAATAAGGACGTGTTATATAAAATTTTATTTATATTATTAACACTGTTTTCCTTTTACTTTATGTTATTAAACATAAAAAATCCATTATTTAATTCAATTGCAGATAATTTAAAAACAGGCAGGCAAACAAATTATAAAATTGATAAATTATACAAATTTCAAACATTAAAAGGATTGAAACATTCGATACCCAAATCTTTACTTGATTTAAGACCTCCTTTACGTAATGACAGATACGGATACTATTATGCTTGGGTATATGGTGATAAAAGTATTTTAAATTCAGAGTATACGATTGATAAAACAAATAAAACACTTGATATATATTTTAAAAACGGAGGTACATTCTCTGCGAATGAATTAGAGGAACTTGATTTTCAGAAATTACTTGATGATGATTTTGTATTGAATAAAAACAAGTAATTATTTAGAAAATATTTGTGTTATTCTAATGTTGTGGGAATTAGGGAAAATATCAAATAAAATTTTTTAACAGACAAAAAAGAAAGGACTAATCCGGCAATGTTAAAAGATAAGACTGTTTTAATTACGGGGGCTGACGGTTTTATAGGGTCGCATTTAACCGAAAGGCTTGTAAAAGAAGGTGCAAAAGTGAAAGCACTTTCTCAGTATAATTCTTTTAATAATTGGGGGTGGCTTGAAGATGTTGACTGTAAAGGTGATATAGAAGTTTTATGCGGTGATGTTCGTGACAGTGCTTATGTAAAACATATTACAAAAAATATTGATGTTATTTTTCACTTAGCAGCATTAATTGCAATTCCATATTCTTATATTGCACCTGAAAGCTATGTTGATACAAATATAAACGGCACATTAAATATTTGTCAGGCAGCATTGGAAAATAAAGTAGGAAAAGTTATTGTAACTTCAACAAGTGAAGTATATGGAACTGCAAGATACGTTCCTATTGATGAAAAACACCCCAAACAACCTCAATCGCCATATAGTGCAACAAAAATAGGAGCAGATGCTATCGCAAAAAGTTATAATAACGCATTTGACCTGCCTGTCATTATTGCAAGACCTTTTAATACTTATGGACCAAGGCAATCTGCAAGAGCGGTTATTCCGACAATAATAACTCAAATTGCCTCAGGTAAAAAGCAAATTAAGTTAGGTGATGTTACTCCAACTCGTGATTTTAACTATGTAAAAGATACTTGTTCAGGGTTTGTCGCTCTTGCAAATTGTGAAAAAGCTGTAGGCGAGGAGATTAACATAGGT
>CAJONH010000271.1 GCA_905235825.1 Candidatus Gastranaerophilales bacterium | reverse complement strand
GAACGAAATTTTGGAGTGGTGACTTTAAAAAGTGAGCACTTTGCCGGCGGGGTTGACACGGCGGCAGAGTGCGAAACCAGATTAGATATATACTGCTAAAAATGTATTGAAAATTGCCTGTTTATAAGTAAACATATAATATATCAGGAGATATTATGAAAAAATTTCTTAGAATAATTTTTATATTTATATTTTTGATTTGCATATATTTTTATACGGCAGCCGCATCAAATTCGGAAGATAAAGAAGTACAAAAATTAAGTGCAGGTACATTTGTTAAAGTTTTATCCAGAGAAGAAATTAATACATTAAGTGCTGATGCACAAGATGTTGTTACATTTATTAATTTACATAATATGTATGTATATGAAACAAACGCTATTCCTGAAAACACAATATTTTACGGTGAAGTTGAGGATGTAAGAGAGCCTGTTGAAGGCAGAGATGCCGCTGTAAAAATAGCCGTAAACAAGATGATTACACCGGATAAAAAGGTATACAAAATCAAAGCACATTTATATGCAGAAAATGATAATTACTTTGGCGGCGGATTTACTCCAAGTAAGTACTATCATAAAGTGTACAATCACAGCAGAGGATTTCGCCCTATGCTTCAAGTTGTACCGTTAAATGTATATGAAGTCGGTCAACACCTGATTTTAAGACCCGGAACAGAATTTTTAATTGTAATAGAAGAAGATATTATTTTAAAATAGCAATTTTATTTTCTTAAAGACTTTCCGTCCTGATAATATTTATGAATTCATCAATAAGTTTTTCTTCGGGCAGTCTTTTTATTATTTCACCTTTCTTAAATATGTATCCTTCTTTAATGCCTCCTGCTATACCATAATCGGCATGTTTTGCTTCACCGGGGCCGTTAACGGCACATCCCATTACAGCAATGGTCAAAGGTTTTTCAAAATTTTCAAGTCTTTTTTCAACTTCTTTTGCAAGATTTATAAGATTAATTTGTGTTCTTCCGCAGGTTGGACAGGATATAAAATTTATTCCTTTTGTTCTTAAATTTAATGATTTTAATATCATAAATGCTGCTTTTACTTCTTCTATAGGGTTGTCGGTTAAAGATACCCTGATTGTATCTCCTATACCTTCCGCTAAGAGTGTTCCCAATCCTACAGCCGATTTAATTATTCCGCCTTTCAGCGTTCCTGCTTCCGTTACTCCTAAATGCAGAGGATATTCAATTTTTTGTGAAATTAATCTGTATGCTTCTATTGTTGTTATAACATCGCTGGATTTTAATGAAACTTTTATATTATAAAAATCATTATTCTCTAATATTTTAATATGACGCATTGCACTCATAACCATTTTTTCGTGCAAAGGAACAGTTAGATTATCAAATTCTTTTTCTAAAGAACCTCCGTTTATTCCGATACGTATAGGAATATTATTTTTCTTTGCGGCATCAACAACCTTTTTTGTATGTTCTTCTTTCCCTATATTACCAGGATTTATTCTTAATGCATCAATTCCGTTATTTATACATTTAAGTGCAAGCCTGTAATCAAAATGAATATCTGCTATTAAAGGTATCGGGGATTTTTTCTTTATTTCTTTAATTGCTTCTGCTGCTTCTTCATTTAAGATTGCAAGTCTTATTAATTCACATCCGGCTTCATATAAATCATTTATTTGATTTATAGTAGACTTTATATCCCGTGTATCGGTATTAGTCATAGATTGTACGCTTATTGGAGCATTTCCGCCTATTTTTACGTTCCCTATTGTTATTTGTTTCGTTTGTTTTCTTTTAATCATTGTTATTTATTGTTTATTCCCCGATTTTGCCTGATTACATATTTATATTACTACATAAATTTGACCGAGCAATTTGCTCAAGTTCTTGAATATTTAAAATTGATTTTATTGATTTAATCAATAATTAATTTTCTGTCCTTTTCCGTTCTTGTTCTTAGTTTGATTTGTTCGTTTAAAAATGCTTTGATTAAACAAATTTTCCCTTAAAATTTTTATAAAATTCTAACGAACATTGTTATTTGTTTTTATTAATTAATTTTCAGATTTTACTAAAAGAAAAAATCTGAAAATCATATTCGTAATACCG